>JAJRRR010000357.1 GCA_024279285.1 Planctomycetota bacterium | reverse complement strand
GCTCCTTTGCGGTGTTGAGGGGCTGGTCCAAGTCCTCGCCGTGCCTCTTGGGATTTTGTGGCCTGATCCCCGGGGATCAGAGTGCCGTTTCACGGATTTGCTGCCGTGTGTCCGTCTGTGGTGTAGTTTCGCTAACCGCAAAGGAGTGGCACCATGCAACGATTGCTGGAACAAGTGCGCCGATTCTGTCAGGAAGTATTTCCCCAAAAGCAAGCCCTGTTTGAAAAACTCCGCGAAGGCCAGCATCCGGAGGTGTTGTTTATCACTTGTTCGGACTCCCGAGTGGTTCCGCATCTGCTCACCCAGACAGAGCCTGGAGAGCTGTTCGTGCTGCGGAACGCCGGAAACCTAGTTCCGCCCTACGATCCGCAAGCTCCCAGTTGCGAAGCGGCCACGATTGAATATGCCGTGCGGGAACTTGGAGTGCGGCAGATTGTGGTGTGTGGGCACTCGCGCTGTGGGGCGGTCAAAGCCATTTTGGAACCGGAGAGTGTCCAGGAGTTACCCGCCGTGGCCGGCTGTTTGAAGCACTTTGAGCAAGTGGCCCAACGGATTCAGGAGCACTGCGGGCAGGTGGAGGACCCGATCCAAAAGTGGCATCAGGCCGTAGAAGTGAATGTGCTGGCCCAATTGGACCACCTGCGCACCCATCCCAGTGTGGCCGAAGCAGAACAGTCCGGCCGCTTGGAGCTTCACGGCTGGGTTTATGAGTTTGAGAGAGGTCGGGTGTGCGTCTATCAGCCCCAACAAAATCAGTTTCAGGCTCTGGTGTAAATCTCCTGGCCTTGCCCCCCTGCCATGCTTCCTGATCCCCTTGTGTTGAGGAGCGAGAGACAATGAACCAGAGTGTTTCCTCCGCCCGAGTCGGACCCTGGAGGCGCTTGGCCGACCGGGTATTGGCTGGATCGGGCGTGCACATTTTTTCGGCCCCTGGTCGGGACTTCCTGGCCTCGCTGGTGGTGTTTCTGGTGGCGTTGCCGCTTTGTATGGGCATTGCCATTGCCTCGGGGGTCACTCCGGCCCAAGGGCTGATTACGGGCATTGTGGGGGGGATTATAGTGGGATTTCTCACCGGAGCCCCGCTTTCCATCAGCGGTCCGGCAGCCGGACTGACCGTGATCGTCTTTGAGTTTGTCCAGTCCCAACAGGAGCAATATCTGGCTCAACACCAAGGACAACTCCCCCAACAAGTGCTGGAAGCCCAGGCATTTGAATACGCCCTGCTTTCCTTGGGCTTGGTGGTGTTGCTGGCCGGAGCGATGCAACTGGCCGCTGGGGTGTTGCGGATGGGTCAGTGGTTTCGGGCCGTCTCGCCGGCAGTGATCCAGGGAATGCTGGCCGGCATTGGCGTGTTGATCTTCTCCAGCCAGTTTCATGTCATGGTGGACGATAGCCCTCGGGCCAGCGGCATCTTGAACCTGTTGACCATCCCTCAAGCGATCTACAAAGGGCTCGTGCCCCTGGACGGCAGCACGCATCACTTGGCTGCCGCCACGGGGGTGCTCACTATCGTGACCATTCTGGTGTGGAGCCGCTTTGCGCCCCAGCGGCTCCGCATGATCCCGGCTCCGCTGGTGGCCGTGGTGGTGGCCACGGTGTTTGCTACCCTGATGCAACTGGAAGTGATCAATGTGCAAGTGCCTCGCAATCTGGCCGAGAGCGTGACCTTGCCCACTTGGGAATCCGTCCAACTTCTGCGTCAACCGCAGGTGTGGATCACCGCCGTGGTGCTGGCGGCGGTCGCAAGCGCCGAAACCCTGCTTTGTGCCACGGCCGTGGACCGCTTGCACACCGGCCCTCGGACCAACTACGACCGCGAACTGGCCGCCCAAGGAGTGGGCAACATGGTCTGTGGGCTGCTTGGTGCCCTGCCCATGACGGCCGTGATCGTGCGCAGCTCGGCCAATGTGCACGCTGGGGCCCGAAGCCCCTTGTCGGCCATTTTGCACGGGGTGTGGCTGTTGGCCTTTGTGGCTCTGTTTCCGCAGGTGCTCAATTACATTCCTCGGGCCAGCTTGGGAGCCATTTTGGTCTATACAGGCTACAAGCTCATCAACCCGGCTGCTGTGCGACGGCTTTGGGAATACGGCAAAAGCGAAGCCGCCATCTACTTCGTCACGGTGGCCACTATTGTGATCTTTGATCTGCTTACGGGAATCATCACCGGGCTGGTGCTTTCGGCAGCCAAGCTGCTTTATACCTTCTCGCACCTGGATGTGCACCTGGAGCTGGATCCTCAGCAGCGTAAGGCCCGACTGCGATTGGAAGGAGCCGCCACTTTTATCCGACTGCCTAAACTGGCCAAAGCCCTGGAGGAAGTGCCTCATGACATGGAGCTGCATGTGGACTTTGAACAGCTCACCTACATAGACCACGCTTGTCTGGATTTGCTTATGGACTGGGCCAAGCAACACGAAAAGACCGGAGGCCGACTGGTGATAGATTGGCAAAGCTTACATGCGAACTTCTACCGCAATCAGCGGCGCACTCCGACAAATCAGCCAAAATCCTCCGAGGTCAAAGCGGCATCCTAGATTGGGCAGGCACGGGTCTCATGTGCTGGTGGTTTGGAACTGCGCCCCAGGCTCATTAGACTAAAGTGGAGAGCATCCTTGCCTGGATGGGCAGGGAAAAGGGTGAATCTTGACCTTCCTTGCACCCTCCGTCCACCGAGCCAAGGGGCGTGCCATGGGCATCACCACCGAGCAGTTTTGGCAACTGTTGGAGCAAAGTGGGCTGATTGCTGCTTCGCGGCTTCAGGAGCTACGATCGGAGTTTCAGGCCCAACACCCCTCGGAAACCAAAGCCTCGCATCTGGCCCGATGGCTGGTGGCCCAGCGAGTCATCACGGCTTATCATGCCCAGGTGCTTGGTGCAGGTCAGCCGGGGCCGTTTTTCTACGGGGACTACTTGGTCACGGCTCGGGTCCCTTGGCCGCTGAATGTGCCGCTGTTTCTGGCTCGCCATGTGCCCACCGGACACAAAGTCACCTTGTTGTTTCTGGATCAGCACCAGGCACCCACTGCGGAACAAATGGCCCAACTGGCCCGAGTGACCGCTTGGGCCGCTGGGGTGAGCAGCCCTCACTTGTTGCAGTGCTATGAACTGGTCAGCACGGGCAACTATCGGTTTTTTGTTCTGGAGCGGATCCGGGGAAAAACTCTGGATGCAGTGCTTCGCTCAGGTCCACTGGAACTTCGGCGCGCATGCACCTTGGCCAAAGAAATCGCCTTGGCCTTGGCCCACTTGCACCAAGCCGGCCAAATCCACGGCGAAATCCGACCCCAAAATGTGCTGGTGCGAAGCGAGGGCTACGGACAGTTGATCTACTTTCCCCTGTGGCGCTGCGATCCCCTGGGACCACCGACCAACGCCAACAGCCCTCCCGAACTGCTCCATCTGGCAGCCGACTACCTGGCTCCGGAGATCATCTCCGGTCAGGGGATTTCCCCTTCGGCGGATTTGTACTCGCTGGGGTGTTTGCTCTACGAGATGCTCACCGGCCAAGCGCCGTTTGGAGAGCTGAAAAGCCCTCAGGAAAAGGTTCATGCTCATTTGCACACCCCTGCGGCTCCGATCCTCACTCGCAAGGCGTCGCTCCCCAGAGAGCTGGCTCAGTTGATAGATGGCCTGTTGGCCAAAGTTCCGGGACAACGAGTGCCTTCGGCGTTGCATGTGGTAGAAGCTCTTGCTCCCTTTGAGGAGCAGCGTCAAGCCTTGCCCAAGAGCGATCCCACCGCAGTGGCCTTTCAGCAGCATGTGCAGCAACGGGTGGTGGCCGTGGGTCAAGCTCCCCCAACGGGGAGCTGGGGCGCACAGGCTCCTCCCTCGGTTGGAGCAGGGGCAGGAGTAGCTTCAGGGCCGGGAGCTGGTGGGGTAAGCTCCGGAGGCGGTTCGGCGGCCCTTTCGGGAGCGGTGGGAGCAAGTCCTGCTGCGCCGCCGGCTGCTCCGGCTCCGGGAACTTCTCCCCTGGTAGCTCCACCGGGCACCACGACCCCACCGATGCCGTCTTCTCTGGGCGATCAGGCATCCGACTCCGTCAGTCCCGAAGTGCTTGCCCTGCGCAAGCGCAAAAAGCTTCGCAAGCAGATTACCGCAGCGACCACCGTAGGGGTGGTGGTGACCGTGTTGGTGGCCCTGGGATGGTGGGTCAGCAGTTGGAGTAGCCAGGCACCCCAGACCGGGACCGGTTCGGGGCAAACGGCTTCTTCCCAGCCGACCACGACCAAGGAAAGCCCTTCCAAGTCCGCCTCTCCCGATTCCGCTAAGAGTCAAACGGCAACCGTGCTTCGCACCTTGCAGGGGGAGCCGATGTGGGCCTCGCCCACCCAGGGAGAGCCTCTGGACTTGCGCTATCTGCCCCCGGGAGTGCAGGTGGTCGTGTCGCTGCGACCCGAGCTACTGCTAAACCACGAACAAGGCAAGATCACCGTGGAGCTGTTGGGTTTGACCCAGCAGGGAGCCTTGGAAGCCTTGGAACGAATAGGCCGTGTACCTTTGCACCAGGTGGAGTTGGCGGTAGTTGGGTTTTTGGCGGGTCCCCCGGGTCGGTTGCCTCGGGCCGCATTGATCCTGCACACCAAACAGCCTCTCTCCACCGAGGACCTCTTGGCCCGAGTCCCCGCTGCAAGACGCCAACGCCTCCGAGGGCACGATGTCGTCGTAGGGGGAAGCTGGGGTTACTGCGTCCTGGGACGCAACAAACTCCTGGTGGCCCCCCACCAACCCTTGTCGCAATTGGGAGAGCAGGAAAGCCCTCTGGAAGCTGCTTTAGCCGCTGCAGAGCAGGCCCCTCCGCTCCCGGCCGAACTGGAAGAACTGCTCCCTTGGACCGACTCCCAGCGGATGTTCAATCTGCTGGCTAGCTCTGGATTTGTGTTTGCCAGCGGCAAGGAGCTGTGGTGGGGCGCGGCGCAGCACCTGCGCAAGCCGGTGCGCGTTTTCCTGGAAGACCAAGTGCGAGCTGTCCTGCTGAGTGTGCACTTGGACCAAGAGAACCTGTTTTGCGAAGCTCGCGTGGTGCCCAAAGGAGACGAACCTCCGGCTGTGTTGGCTCGCAAGTTCCGGGAAAAACTAGCCCAGCTCCCCCAACAGGTGGAAGAACTCCTGGCCCAAAGGATCATCAGCCCCTACAGCCGGCGAATCTTGTTGCGTTTCCCGCGAATGCTGGAGCAGTTGATGGCTCAGACCGACGCGGGAGTGCATGAGCACCAAGTGGTGTTTCGTTGCTACCTGCCGGCCGTGGCGGCGCCGAACTTGCTGTTTGCGACCTATTTAGCAGTGTTGGAGAGTCGGGCTCCGGCTTCAGCAACCGTGGCGGCTCGCCCTCAGCAGCAAAAACCCCAATCCCTGGCCGAAGTGCTCAAGCACAAAATCATCAGCCTCTCTTTTCCCCGCGACACCCTGGAACAGTCCCTCATCATGTTCGGTCAGGAGATTGGGTTTGAGGTGCGCATCCTGGGCCGCGACCTAGAATTGGAAGGAATCACCAAAAACCAATCCTTCGGACTGGACGAGCGGAACAAACCGGCCGGAGAGGTGCTTAGAACCATTTTGAAAAAGGCCAATCCGGACGGAAAACTGATATATGTGATAAAAAAGGAAGGGGATCGCGAGGTGCTGATCATCACCACACGCAAAGCGGCTCAACAACGCGGAGATCCCATCCCTGCGGAACTTCAGCAAGATTCCTGATCAGCCCCTCCGGGACTGAGAAACCTATCCTTGCAGGTGGCACCAAGCAAGATGGCAGAATCTCCGGGTCTGTTTCGGATCCTGTGCACAACCTGCCAGGCACGGCTTCGGGTTCAGGACCCGGGAGCAGTGGGCCAGATCGTGGAGTGTCCACGCTGCGGAAGCATGGTGCTGATAGAGCCTCCGCCGGGATGGAGCAGTTCGCAAGAGCACCAGTGCGTCTCAGACGCCGCCTCTGCGGTCCCCCCGGACCCAGCCACACGCTCCGATCTCTCGGTCCCGGAAGAGGTAGCACCTTCCCTGCCATCTGCCACGGAGTCCTCTTTGGCCCAAATGGCCGAAGCCGGCCTGGATTTGACCCGCACCGAAGAAGTGCCTTCCCCCGCAGAGGAAGAGCCGGATCGGAGCGAACCCTCTTCTTTGGGCGAGGGAACCCAAGCCCCTGCTTCCCCAAAGCCTTCCTGGTGGCAAGCGATATCGTGGAAGTGGTGGGCTTTGTGCGGGGCGGTGGTGTTGGCAGCGGGCGTGTTTTGGGGATGGTCGGGACAGAGTGTACCCAGGCCCCAAAACCCTCCGCCGGATCAGACTGCTCCACCTTCCCCCTCTGCTTCTGTCGCGCCCTTGGTGGCTTCAGAGTCTCCGGCTCCTCCTCCGTCCCCCTGGCACGAGCTGGCCCCCTGGATACCGGCGCAAACCCAATGGTTGGTGTTTGCCGATTGGAACTCTCCAGACTCTTTGGCCCGTCAAGCTCTGCTCCACCGGTGGCAAGAGCAGTTGGACCGTCCTTTGAATCGGTTTTTGCAAGCCTCGGGCCTTGAGGTCCGCCATGTGCGTTGGATGTGCTGGTGCAGTGCGGAGGCGGAGTTTTCGTCGGCTCAAGCAGTGTTGGTACTGAAGCTTCGCCCCGAAGTGCCTTCGGCGGTGTTGGCCCGACTGGGCTTGGAACCCTCCGTGCCGGAAGCTTCACAAGGCCACCCCTCCCAACCGAATCGGCCCGTGTGGAAACGATTCAAACAGTGGCCCTGGCCGGTGGTGGCCGTGGGACCCAGGCTGTTGCTGACCGGAGCCGAAAAGTTGCTTCGCTCCTTGTTGGCCGGTAGTGCCTCGGGCCCCGATCGCTCACGGCTTGGACGGTTGCTGCAACTGGTCATGGAGGACTCCGCAGCAGTGGCCCTGGCAGCAGGTCATGCCTGTTTGGAAAAACTGATCCAGGCCCTGCCACCTGCATGGCTCCACCTTTGGGCAGCTCAGGAGCATTGGACTCGCCTGGGCCAGCGGACCCAAGCACTGGCCGCAGCTTGGAATCCCCAAGAGGGCCGTTGCACCTTGGCCCTCCAGGGCGCCACGGAGAGCATCACCCTGGAGCTTCAAGATCATCTGGCCGCCGTGGTTCAAAGTGTGGCCCAGTTGCTCCGGCAAGAGCTGCAACAACTGCCCCAATGGGTTCAACAAGGCCGGCTTTCTGCTCCCGAAGCTCAGCGAGTCCAGCCCTGGTTGGAGCAAACTCTGCAAGCCCTCCAATCGGCCCAGTTTGAGTTTCAAGAGCCGATCTTGCTGGTCCGTTGGGCTTCTCCCCCAGAGCTGGAAGCCTGGCTGACCGGACTTGTACAAAACCTTCCGGCTTGGGACGAAAGGGTGCAGAACCAGGCCTTGGCCCTGGGAGCCCGGCGCATGGGCCGCTTGGGCCAAAGCTTGCAAGCTCACGGCAAAGCCCAAGGTTTCTGGCCCCAAGGAGCAGCCGGATCCACTCTGCTCCCTCCCCAGCGACGACTCAGTTGGATCGCCTCGCTGCTGCCCTACTTAGGCCGCCTGGAGTGGTATCGCCAGCTCAGCGCAGCCCATAGCTGGAACGATCCGGTCAATCGGGCCATCGTCCAACGCACGCTGCCCGAGGTGCTCAATCCTACACTGAGAGCCACTCGCAGCTCCAAGGGCTTTGGGCTGACCCACTTCGTCGCAGTGGGCGGTTGGGGAGAACAGAGCCCTTGGCTGGAGGCTTCGCATCCGGATGCGGGACTGTTTGGCTTCAATCGCCGGTGGGGTCTTCAGCGCCTGCCAGGAGGAGCTTCGCACACGGTGGCGGTGCTGAGTGTTCAGCAGCAGTTAGGTCCTTGGGCCAGCGGGGGGCAAGCCACGGTGCGTGGGGTGAGCGTTCCGCTGGTGGGTGGCCCGGGTGGGTTCGGAGCCCCCGGTGCTCCTGGCCCTCTGGCCCTCATGGCCGATGGCTCGGTCCGCGTGTTGTCGGCCCAAATGGATCCTCAAGTGCTTCGCTATCTGGTGGTGGTGCGCAAGTCTCCGCAGCCGCCTTCGCCCTTTGAGCTGGGCAAGCAACTGTGGCCGCGTTCTTCCCCACCCAGCCAAACGGTGGCCCAAGCTCCCCAATCCCCTTCGCCGCCCCAACCTTCTTCCAAATCCAAACCACCTCAACAGCCAAAGCCCCCGGCCGGTAGTGCCAAGTCTCCGGCTGTGGCTTCGGCCCCCCCGGCAGAACTCCCTCCAGGACTCCAACTGCCCGTGGAAGAGCTTCAACTGCGCGAAGTACCGCTGGAAGAAGTGGCTCACCTGCTGGCCCAAATGGCCGGATTGGAGCTGGTGGTGGAAGTGGAAGCGTTGCTGGAAGCCGGCGTCCCGCCTCAGACCAAAGTCACCGTGGTGTTGCGTCGGGCCAGCTTGCGGCAAGCCTTGCAGCTTTTGGAGGCCGAATGGGGACTTCAGTTTCGCTGGGAAAAGGGGAAGCTGATCCTTTCGGCACCCACCGATCCGCCGCGCTTGATCCGGCGTCGCTATCCGGTGGCGTGGCTTCTGGACCAGCAGCTTCCCACCCCGGAACAAGTGGCCCGTTTGCTGCGGCGTTTGATCGCCCCGGGCACTTGGGCCCCAGAGGGTTCGCCAGGCCAAATGCTGGTGGAAGCCGACGCAGTGGTGGTGGTGCACACGCCGGCAGCTCATCGGGAACTCCAGCACCTGTTGAACCGCTGGGAGCTGTATCGTCGTCGTCCGGTGGAAACCCGAGGCCCCACTACCCGATGGCAACAAGCCCTCCTCGCCCTCCGCCAACAAGTGCGACTCAACTACCGCGTGCCGGTCCCCTTGCGGCATGTCCTTTCGGCTCTGCAGCAGCAGACCGGAGTGTTGATCCTCCTGGATGGGCGCCGACTGCGTGCCCAAGGGCTCAGCCCCGAAGAACCCGTCACGATCCAAGCCCAAGGCGTTTCACTCTGGGACGCACTGAACCAAGTGGTGGAACCCTTGAAGCTTACCGTGGTGGTGGAAGATGCCCAGACGATTAAGATCACCACGGCGGAAGCAGCCGCGGAGCAGATACGGGTGGAAATTTATCCGTTGGGCCGATGGTGGCCCGAGAGTCAACAACACCAACAAATCCGACAGCTTCTTCCCCAACAGATTCGCCCTGCAAGCTGGCATCCGCAGGGGCGAGGGTTTGCCCATTGGGACTCTCGGGCCGGAGTGTGGATTGTGGCCCAATCCCCCCCAGTGCATCTGGAACTGGAGCAGTGGTTCGCCCAACGCTTGGAGCAAAAACAGCGGAACTCGCTTCCCCCCGCTCCTGCAGCTCCCACCCCTCCTGAATCTGCCCAGAAAGACTAGTTTTCCGGCGTGCGAGGTGGGCCTGATTGGTTTTCCATCTCCTGAATGTACCGCCGTAAGCGTTCCAGCTCGTCGGTCACATGCCGCAGCTTGAGCATGTTTTCCACGCGCTTGAGCAACTCCAGCTTGTTGACCGGCTTGCTCAAGAAGTCGTCGGTGCCGGCATTGACCGCCCGTTCTATGTCCCCAAGCTCATTCAACGCCGTGACCATCAGAATCATGATGTTTCGGGTGCGGGGGTCTTGTTTGATCTGCTGGCACACTTCAAACCCGCTGAGTTTGGGCATCATGATGTCCAGCAGAATCAGGTCCGGCTGAAAGCTCTCCACCTTGGCCAGCGTTTCTTGTCCGTCTCGGGCCACATCAATCTCGCAGTCCAAATTTGCCAAATACGCTTCCAAAAGCTCCACATTGGTCAGATTGTCGTCGGCGATCAGAATGCGGGGCTTGCGCGTGTTCATGCCACCGTCCTGGCACTGGGGAAGCAAAAGTTTTCCGGCCTTCCACAGCCACCAGGGATTATAGAGCCCTGCCCCGGTCCGGGAAACCACTCCCTCGTTGCCGCAATCACCCACGGGCTTCCCTTTGCCGCACTTTGCTGCCTTTTGAATCTCCAGACAAGCATGCGGAAGTCGCCCCTTGCCTCCTGCAACCTGACTTATCCCCACTTCTCAGCTTCTCCCTAGATAGCCTTGCAGATGGCTTGAAACATCGTTTGCACTTGAGTTGCACCGTGTTGAATTATTGCTTGAACATGCATGTGGGTTTTCAGCCAGCTTTTTGTCTTTCAACGATCTCCAAAGACCGGACTTGCATGGGAAGCGACCTCCGGTCGGTTTAGCCATCCTCAAGCTGCCCGGGACAGGATCAGGCCAACCCAGAAAGGGGGTTTTTCGGCCAAATCCTTCGGTGCGCTCTTGACCCTGGGGTGGGGAGCGTATCTAGTTTTAATAGAGACACTGGGGCATGGTGTAACGGTAGCACAACTGACTCTGGATCAGTTAGTCCAGGTTCGAATCCTGGTGCCCCAGCTAGCCGGAGGTGTCCGGAGCCGCCAAGCCCGGAGACGCCATGCCTTTGGTTGTCGAGCCGCCTCCCGTTTTCTTGCCGCCAGTTTTACGTTTGCTATAAAAGGAGGTATGAGTGTGGCTTTTGCAGTCAAAATCTCCGGGACGTTCGTTTCGGCCCCCGAAGCGGCAAAAGAGCTCGGAATGACGCCTAGTCGCGTCTACCAGATGCTCCAGGCAGGGGAAATTTCTGGCATTCGGGCCGGCCGGTCTTGGCTGATCCCCGTCGCTGAGGTGAAGCGATTGAAGGCCATCCCAAAAACCACCGGCCGACCGCGGATCTCCGAGCGGTAGCAAACCTTTTCCGGCTTTTGGCCGGATTGTACTTGCAATAGTTTTTATGATTCATTAAAACATTCCATCGCTCGACAACCCAAAGACCACCAGCAAGCTGGTGGAGGCGTGGCGATGGAACACATCAGAATGGGGTCCGCCTACGGATGCCGGCGGTGGCTGCTCTTCGGCAGTGGGCCGCCAGCCCGTGGGACGGAGGCTGCGGCCCGCAACAAACAGAGGAGGGCCCAGCATGGTGCTGCCTGCTCTCGTCGAACAGTATCTGTCCTGTCGCTTCGTTTCTGCCAAATACGCAAGCGAGCTGCGTTCGCTCGCCCGGCGTGTGCAAGACTTTTCCGGAAACGGCCACATCCCCTCTACGGAAGAAGTGGTGGCTTGGTTGAAGTCACTGGATGTGGAGACTACAACCGTCAACACCTACCGAAGGTACCTGCTGGTTATCTACAACTGGATGTACTCCGAGGGGATCATTTCGCAAAAGCCCACCATCCCCAGGCACAAACAGACCGAGAAAGTTCCGGAAGCCTGGACGGCGCAAGAAGTGGAAAAACTGCTGGACGTCGTAAACGGGCTGGACGGAACCGTTGGGAAACATCCTGCTTCGAAGTGGTGGGCCGCACTGATCCATGCCGTCTATTGGACAGGAGCCAGGATCGGGTCCATCCTGAAGGCCTCCCCGGAAGACTTCGATTCGGAGAGAATGATCCTCAAGCTTCGCAAGACCAAGAACGGCAGAGAACGCAGCTACCAGTTACACCCTGTTGCCGTAGAGGCTATTCTGGCGGTCTTCGATCCCGATGCCGAACTCCTCTTCTTTTGGCCTTACTCCTACAACCACTTGTTCAAAGCTTTCCGCAAGTTGGTGGTGAAAGCGGGCATCCGGTACAAGCCGGGAAAGAAGTTCCAGCTATTTCATCGGCTGCGAAGAACCACCATTACCTATTGCTGGATTGCCGACCCGGCCTTGGCCCAACGGCAGGCGGACCACACTTCCGCGGAAATCACCAAGAGGCACTACGTCGATCCGGTAATAGCCGAAGAGGCCCTCTCGGCGGTAAATGTGCTTCCCGTCCTGGGCGGCAAAAAACAGCTTCTCCTGTTCCCCCAGGAAAGGGCGTCCTAGCCGGAGTGTCCCCGTCCCGCCCCCGCGTCGGGTCTGCCCCGTCCCCGGCGCGGGGGTCTCTTCTTCGCAGGAAAACCACCCCCGCCCCGGGCGCATCGCCGTGGCCAGTGCGCCCGGGGCGTTTCGTTTGCGGGATGACGTCTGCCCGTTCCACGAGGAGGACCGGACGTGATCGCTTCCACAACCCGCCGCGGCGGCAAGAAAAAGCCCAAGTACAAACGCCGCTGGAACCACAAGCCCAAGGAGCTTTACCCCACGCTGGAGCAGATCGCCAGCCGCTACCCGGGCCAGCCCCGGCGAAAGCTGCGCCATCTGGCCCAACACATCCAGGGGGCGGTCCAGGGCCTGACGGAAGCCTGCCGACTCCCGGCCCACGAACGGCGGCACGTGCTCCGGGGAGTGCTCGGGCAACTGGACTACGCCCTGGCCCTGCTTGAGGTCGTCCAAAGGGACCTGAGAGCCGCTACGGAAGAGAAGCCGTGAACGGAAACCGCGCCGTGCAACCGGCACGCCGCAACGGAAAAGCACACCGGGAGGAGCACGGATGAAACGGACCCCAGAGGCCGACACTATCCCTTTTACAGACAAGCAATTAGAATCGCTGCTTGGTCACCCGAGCAGCGAAAGGAGCCAGCATGAACCCCGCACGAAGGGAGCCGGATGTGAGTACGTACAGTGGAAGGGTGGCACAGAGATTGCGGAAACTTCGGGATCGGGCAGGACTCTCAGTGCAAGAAGTGCTGGAACGCATGGAACGGCACGGCTACAAGCTCTCGGTGCAGGGCTATTACAAGTGGGAAAATGGCCGGGCCAAAGTAGATTTGGACGCGATTCCAGCTCTCGCCAAAGCCTTGCGGTTAAAGAGCTTGAAAGAACTGTTCCCCTCTCGGTAGGAGAAAAATTATCTGATTCAGATAATTTGTTCTTGACAAGGTATTATCTGATTCAGATAATGCGTCTGCACCAGGTCACACCGGGCGCCCCGGAGACACCCCGCCCCGTAGGCCCTGCTCGGTGTGACCTAAAACCGGCCCGCGGGGCTTTTTTCAGGAGCAAGCTTATGCCCTGGCCCCCGGG
>JAJRRR010000356.1 GCA_024279285.1 Planctomycetota bacterium | reverse complement strand
TGGGCTTCGGCCACTCGTCGGCTGGCTTGTTCCTGCTCCTGCTGAGCGTCAAACCATCGCCGACACAGCTCCAGCAGTTCTTGGCTCCGCTGGTGATACTGGTGCTGGAGTTCGTCCAACCATGCCTGTTGGGATCCGGTGGTGCCCAGCACCGCCCCAATTTCCTGCTCCACCGCCGCCCGCTTCTCCTGCTGACGCTCCAGTTGGTGCTGGAGCTGTTGGCTGTTTTGGTTGGCCTGGTCCAATTGGGCTTGGAGCTGTTGGTGTTCCTGTTCCAGTTGGCGGATTTGTTGGAGCAGCTCGTTTTGCTTTTCTTGCAGCGCGAGTAGTTGCCGGGAATGGCGGCGCCAGTCGCTCAGAGCCACCTCGGTGCGGAGCTGTTGGAGCCGTTGGGTCCACTGGCGGTATTTTTCTGCGCGGGCCGCCTGCTGACGCAGAGTGCGCACCCGACCTCCCACCTCGTCCACAATGTCCTTGAGTCGTTGCAAGTTTTGTTCAATGCGCTGCAGCCGCCGCTGGGCTTCTTGTTTTTTGGTCCGAAAGCGGCTGATTCCGGCCGCTTCTTCAAACACCAATCGGCGCTGCTGAGGCGAGGCCTGGAGCAGATGGTCCACCTTGCCTTGTTCAATGATGCTGTAGGTGTTGGTGCCGATGCCGGTTCCGGCCAGCAGGTCGCGGATGTCCTTACGGCGACACAGTTGGCCGTTGATCAGGTATTCGCTCTCTCCGCTGCGATAGACTCGTCGGGTGATGCGGACTTCTTTTTCTGGCAGGTTGAGGAACCCCGAGCTGTTGTCCAGAGTGAGGGTCACTTCGGCCGAACCCAGGGCCCGGCGGGTGGCCGAGCCGTTGAAGATCACATCGGCCATCTCTTGCCCGCGAAGGCTTTTGACACTCTGCTCGCCCAGGACCCACTTAATCGCATCCACGATGTTGGACTTGCCCGAGCCGTTGGGACCCACAATGACCGTGATCCCCGGCCCGAACTCAAACCGGGTCTTGTCCGCAAAGCTCTTAAATCCTGCTAGCTCTAGGGCTTTGAGCATCCCAAGGGTCTCGCACCCACCAGGCAAACAGCCCCGAGGGCCAGAAAAAGACCGCCTTTTTAAGATATTGAACCACCTGGGCTGCTCCAAGGGCAACCGGGGCGGAGGCTAGGTGTTTTGGGGCTAGGAGGTCTGAGAAGAGTGGCGGTGGGCTTGGGCGAATCGGGCTACGGTTTCCACCAGCAACTTGCGGTTGATGGGCTTGGTCAGATATTCGTCGCAGCCGGCATCCAGGCACTTTTCCCGATCTCCGGAGAGAGCGTGCGCGGTAAGAGCAATGATAGGCCCTTGATAGCCCAACTCCCGCAAGGTGCGTGTGGCGGTATAACCGTCCATGACCGGCATTTGCATGTCCATGAGGATGACATCAAACTTTTCCCGAGGATCGTCAAATCGCTTTCCCCAGCCTGGATAGGTGGCCATGGCCATCTCCACCGCCTTTTTGCCGTTTTCCACCACGGTGACCTCGGCCCCGGCTTTGCGGAGCACAAAAGCGATGAGCCGTTGGTTGTCAGGACCGTCTTCGGCCAGCAGGATCCGATAGCCGGTCAAAGCGTGGTTTTTGGCAGGTGAGGGAGAATCAGGCTGGGGAGCCTGGGTCAGTTGTTTGAGCCACTGGGAGTGATCGACCAAGGGCACATCCTCGGTCTGCTCCAAGGGCAAAGTGACGGTGAAAGTGGTTCCTTCTCCGGGGGTACTTTCCACTTGGATGCTTCCCCCGAGCATTTCCACTAGGCGTTTGCTGATGGCCAGACCCAACCCGGTGCCTCCGTGCTTGCGCGACGCTGAATTGTCTAGTTGCGTAAAGGGCGTAAAGAGCAGTTGAATTTTGTCCTCAGGGATGCCGATTCCGGTGTCGCGGACGGCAAAGATAAGTTTGGGCTGGTGAGGGTGATCCACCAGGCGCACTTCCAAGGTCACACCGCCCACCTCGGTGAACTTGATGGCGTTGCCCACCAGATTGAGCAGAATCTGTCGCACGCGCAAAGGATCGGTGTAGATGACCTGGGGAAGCAGGCCGTGGATTTGGGCCTGGAGATATAGCCCCTTGGCTTCCGCCCGGACCTTCATCAGCTCCAGCACTTCTCCAAACAATCGGAATGGAGAGATGAGGGTTTTGCTGATCTGGAACTTTCCGGCTTCAATTTTGGACAGGTCCAGGATGTCGTTGATGATGGAGAGCAGATGTTCTCCGTTTCGGTAGATGGTGTGGGCGGCTTCTTTCAGCTCGCGTAGATCATCGGATTCCAAGAGGACTTGGGCGAACCCCAAGATAGCGGTCATGGGCGTTCGCAACTCGTGACTCATGTTGGCCAGGAATTCGGTTTTAGCCCGATTGGCTTGTTCGGCTTGTTGCTTGGCGGCTTCGAGTTTGTGCAGAGCTTCGTAGTGTTCAATGGCCAGTGCGGCCAGGCGGCCTAGCTCTTGGATCAAGTTGCGTTTTTGGACCGAAGGGAGTTGGGGCTGGGGATAGAAG
>JAJRRR010000019.1 GCA_024279285.1 Planctomycetota bacterium | reverse complement strand
TGTATGTGCAGGTGCGTCGCAGTCGGCCTCTGGCAGTGTTGAAGACTTTTGATTGGCCCGCCATGGAGCCCAATTGCCCCCGACGCTCCTCCTCCACCGTCCCTACCCAAGCCCTGCTGATGATGAACAACGAGTTCCTGATCAATCATGCCCACTTCTTTGCCCAACGACTGGTGCAAGAGGCGGGCAAGGACACTCGGGCCCAGGTTCATCGTGCATGGATGCTGACTTATGGCCGTCCCCCGGAGCAACAAGAGGTGCAATGGGCCCTGGAGTTTCTCAAGCGTCAAGCCGAGGCTTTCCAAGGGCGCAAAGCCTTGGTGCGTACCTCCGACTCCAAAATCCACACTCTGGACGATCCGAAGCTGCTGGCCTTGGCCAGCTTGTGCCAGGTGTTGTTCAGTTCCAATGAGTTTTTGTACTTGGACTAGCTTGGCCTTCGGGGCCACCTGATTCCCCTTGCGAGAGGGAAACCCAGATGAACAGGCATCCCAGCGGATTGGTTCGCCGGGGTTGTTGCACGCGGCGGCACTTTTTGGCCTCAGGCGTGTGGAATCTGAGCAGCCTGGGCCTGTTGTGGCTGTTGCGCGAGGAGGGCTATCTGTTTGCCGAGCCGCAGCGTCCGGAGCTGGAGCCTAAAAGCTACGACTTGAAGCCCAAGCCGCCCCATTACCGTCCTCGGGCTCAAGCCATGATCTCCTTGTGGATGCAAGGGGGGCCCAGCCACATTGACCTGCTGGACCCCAAGCCTGAGATGGTCAAGTGGGAGGAGTTTCCCGGCGAGATCAAATACGACGATCCTGCCCATGCCAGCCGCAAGGTCTTTCCCAGCCCTTGGAAGTTCCGCCCCTGTGGTCAGTCGGGCATTGAAGTCTCGGAGCTTTTGCCTCACTTGGGCCAGGTAGTGGATCACATTACGGTGATCCGCTCCATGTACACGGGAGTGAACAACCACGGGCAGTCCATCCGGGCGTTGCAGACAGGAGGGATCGTGCCGGGTCGGCCTACCCTGGGGAGCTGGCTGGTGTACGGGCTAGGCTCGGAGAGTCAAAGCCTGCCGGCTTTTGTGGCGTTGATTGACCCGGGCCAACTGCCCGTGCTGGGGGTGGAGAACTGGTCCAACGGGTGGCTCCCCTCCCTGTATCAAGGCACGGTCATTCAACCCCGAGAGCCACGCATTCCCAACCTGGTCCCGCCGGGTCATCTCAAAGGCCGACCTCAACAACAAGCCCTGGAGCTGCTCTCCCGGCTCAATCAGCGGCATTTGCAACAACATCCCGGAGAGTTGGAGCTTCAGGCCCGAATGGCCACCTACGAGCTGGCTGCCCGAATGCAGCTCAAAGCCCACGAAGCCCTGGACATCAGCAAGGAGAGCAAGTCCACCTGGAAGCTCTACGGGCTGGACGATCCGGCCACTCGGGAGTTTGGAACCCGGTGCTTGATTGCCCGGCGGCTGATTGAACGGGGAGTGCGTTTTGTGCAGGTTTACACGCAGAATCAGTTTTGGGATCACCATCGGGGCATTCGCAAATCGCTGCCTGCGGCCTGTCGCAAAGTGGACAAACCGGCTGCTGCTTTGGTGATGGACCTGAAACAGCGCGGGCTGCTGGAGAGCACAGTGGTTCATTGGGGCGGAGAGATGGGCCGACTGCCTGTGGTCCAGTACGACGAGGGCCCGGATCGGGCAGGTCGGGATCACAACACCTATGGGTTCAGCATGTGGGTGGCTGGCGGTGGATTTCGGGCCGGGATGGTCTATGGGGCCACCGATGAGTTCGGCCACCGAGCTGTGGAAAACAAAGTCAGCCACCACGATTATCACGCCACCTTGCTGCACTTGTTCGGATTTGACCACACCCGACTGGTCTTCCGACGCAACGGGCGCGAGCAAACCCTCACCGACGGCAAGAGCTGCCGCGTGGTGCGCCAGTTGCTGGCGTGATCTCAGTGTTGCAATCGCTTTTAGCCACATGGGCCCAAACAGCCCGTCTGGTCCCTCCTCGGCTCAAGCAGTATGATTGACCACAAGCTGCTGCTTTGACCCTCCGAAAAGCCGGCCATGGGGAGCCGGGTTTTCGGAACCGTTTGGTCCACCTGGACCGGGCAGGCAGGAGTTCTGCGCCGCGTGGGTCTTGCCCTGCCAGGTAGCTTGTGGGTTTTCTTTTGCGTTTCCTACGAAACCTGCCGAGCCATGAAAGCCGACGAACTACGAGAAAGTTTCCTGAGTTTTTTTGAATCCAAGGGGTGCGTGCGCTGTCCCAGCGATGTGCTGGTGCCCACCTGGGACCCTTCGGTGCTGTTTACCCCCGCCGGAATGAACCCGTTCAAGGATCACTTTCTGGGGCGAGTGAAGTTGGAGTTTACCCGGGCTTGTTCATGCCAGAAGTGTTTGCGCACCGCCGACATAGACAATGTGGGCCGCACGCCCTATCACCACACTTTTTTTGAAATGCTGGGCAACTTCAGCTTCGGCGATTATTTCAAGCGCGAAGCGATTCACTGGGCTTGGGAATACTTGACTTCTTCCCGATGGTTGGGGCTTTCGCCCGAGGTGCTCAGCGTAAGCGTCTATTTGGAGGATGACGAGGCTTATGAGATCTGGCACCGCGAGATAGGGCTTCCGCCGGAGAAGATTCAGCGTTTGGGCGAAGACGAAAACTTCTGGCCGGCTGGGGCTCCGACCAAAGGGCCCGACGGGGTCTGCGGCCCTTGCAGCGAAATCTTCTTCCACACCCCCCGTGGAGAAGCGGTGGAAATCTGGAACCTGGTCTTCACCCAATTCAACCGCATTGGTCCGCCACCCAACAACCTCCACCCCTTGCCCAAGAAGAACATCGACACCGGCATGGGTCTGGAGCGCATGGCTTCGGTGCTCCAGGGCGTGGACTCCAATTTCCACATTGACATCCTCTACCCGATCGTGCTGGCCGCAGCCGAAGTGTGCGGCGTGAAATACGAACCGGAGTCCGAAGCCGGACGACGCCTCCGACGCATCACGGACCACATTCGGGCGTGCACTTTTGCCATTCACGAGAATGTTTACCCAGGGCCAAACAAGGAAAAGTATGTCATCCGCCGCCTGCTTCGGCGTGCGGTGCTGGACGGGCACCACTTGGGCATGCGCGAGCCATTCCTGTACAAACTGGTTCCAGTGGTCGTGGAGATGATGAAAGTTCCCTATCCGGAACTGCAAGAGACCCAACAGCGTGTGGCCCAAGTGGTCCGCCAAGAAGAGGCCAACTTCTTTGCCACCATAGACGCGGGACTGGAACGCATTTATCGGGTGTTTGATGAGCTTCAAAAAAGCGGCAAGGTGATGGTTCCCGGCGAAGACATCTACTACATGTACACCACGCACGGATTTCCGCCAGAGCTTTTTGAACAAATGGCCGCCGAGCGGAACTTCACCTTCGACTGGGAAGGGTTTCGCCGCCGCCTGGAAGCCGACGACCAAGGCGTGCAGGTGGAAATCTTCTCCTCCGGCCCTCTGGACGCGCTGAAACGCACCATCCACACCACGCGCTTCCTTGGCTACGAGACGACCAAGGCTCCGGCCCGAGTGGTCGGGATCATCGCTCAAAACCACCTGGTAGATCAGCTCACCGAGCAGGGGCATCAAGACCCGGTGACGGTGGTGCTGGATCAGTCGCCGTTTTATGGCGAGGCGGGCGGCCAGGTGGGCGACACCGGCCGCATTTACAACGACCAGATGGAGTTTGAGGTCATTGACACCCAGCGGAGTGGGGACTTGATATTGCACCTGGGCCACTTGCGACGCGGCATCCTGCAACAAGGGCAACAAGTCACTGCCGAAGTGGACGCCAAGCGTCGGCAGGGGATTCGTCGGGCCCACTCCGCCACGCACATTCTCCACTATGCGTTGCAAAAACACCTGGGCCGCCATGCCCAGCAACAAGGCTCTAAAGTGGACGAAGACTGGCTGCGGTTTGACTTCACCAACTTGGAGCCCGTCCCCCCAGAAAAGCTGGAACAAATTGAAGAAGAAGTCCGTCAGCGTATCGCCGAAGGAGCGCCGATTCGGGCCCAAATCATGCCCCTGGCCCAAGCCCGAAAACAAGGCGCCATGATGCTCTTTGGCGAGAAGTACCCGGACCCGGTTCGGGTCATTATCATGGGCCAGTTCAGCAAGGAGCTGTGCGGAGGCACTCACTTGGAAAACACCGCCCAAGTGGAAGCTTTTGAGCTGATCAGCGAGGAGAGTGTGGCCGCAGGAGTGCGCCGGGTGGTGGCTTTGACCGGACCCAAAGCCCGGGCGTTCGTCCAACAGTCCCGAGAGCTATTAGGCAAATTGTGCCGGAGCTTGGGCGTGGGTGCCCAGCAGGTGGCAGCTCGGGTGGAGGAGCTGGTGCGTCGGGTGCGTCGGGTGCGCAAAGCCTTGGAGCAAGGGATGGCTCGGCCCGAGGAAGCCAAACTCCCGCCAGCTCCCAAGTCAGAAACGCTTTCCTTGGAAGAAATGCCTGCCCGGGAGATACGCCGTCAGCTCCAACGGGCAGCCCGAGCCGTCAATGTCGCCCCCGAGCAGCTCCCCCAACGCGTGGAGCAATTGCTGGAAGAGCTCAAGCAACTGGAAGCCCAAGCCCGAGAACAGGCCCAACGCAAAACCGTTTCGGCCGACGACTTGCTGGCCGAGGCCCAAAAGTTGGGCCAAGTGCGCGTGGTGGTGGCCGAAGTGCCCGGAGCCACTGCAGCCGTGATGCGCCAGTTGATTGACCAACTGCGCCAAAAAGCCGCTCCGGTGGCTGTGCTGCTGGCTTCACGCGACTCGGGCAAGGTGACCCTGGTGGCCGGACTGAGCCGCGATCTGGTCCAAGAGGGCCTGGACGCCGCGTGGTGGATTCGCCAGGTGGCTCCCCTTGTAGGAGGCGGTGGGGGGGGAAAACCCCTTTTGGCCCAAGCCGGAGGCAAGCTCCCCGATCAGCTCCCCCAAGCCTTGGAAAAAGCCCAACAAGTGTTGGCCCAAATGCTTCAACAATCCCAATCTCCAGCCGAACAAGATGGAACCTGATTTGTCGGTCCTGCAAACCGTTCCGTTCCGAAGCAACCCAGCGCTGGTATTTTGCCGTCTGGGATAGTTAAAATAGAGCCGTTCTTTCCTGCGTGCTATTCCCGCCTGATGTGTGAGGTCCTGCCATGAGTTCCTCTCTGGGTTTGCTGTTGGTGGTAGGGGGGTTGTTGGCCCGATTGCCGGAGGCTCCGACTCATTGGGAACTTCGCGGCCAAGTGCGCCCTGTGGGTCGCAATCGGGAGTTGGGACCTGCGGAAAAAACTTTTCGCGTGCAGGTGTTTGTGGTGCGCTCCAGCCCCGAAGCGGCCCAAGCCTACTGGGTACTGGACGAAAACGGCCGCGGACGCTGGCATTGGAGCCGCCGCTTTGGACGCATGGAGCTTCTGCCCCAAGGTCGGGTGGAAGGTCAACGCCCTACCTTGCTTTATCGCTATCGTGGGCACGATTACGCCCTGATGCTGGTGCTCCCTTGGCCGGAGTTGCCCGGACCAGTGGAAGCCGGAGTGCAGTGGTCCGATCAACGCCTTCGCTACCAAGTGCGCGAACCCCTGGAACCTGGGAAGCAAAAAACCTGGGAACTGGTGGCCTCGAACAACTACGGTTGGCAACACATCTGGTCCCTGGATCGCAAGACCCTTGGGGTGCTCCAGGTGCGGCAGCGAGTGTTCCTGGGCCAGGGGCACGAACACCACATCCTGACCCAAGTGATCCACCAGGGAAAAATCCCTCCGGAAAGCTATGCCCAGTTGGTTCAAGGCTTCGAGCTGCTTACAAGTTTGCAAAGCAAATTGGGTCCCGTGGCCCGAGCTTCCCAACACCTGGACAGCACCCAGTTGGAGTTGCTTCGGGAGCAGTTGCCCCAGTTGGAGCGCCGCATTACCGCCGGGCCGTTGGTTTCCCTGGTTCGGGAAGCTCGTCGGGACCTGGAAACCCAGTCTCAGCGCACCTCGGCTGTGGAGCAGTTGGTGGCCCAATTGGTGGGCAAGCCCATGCCGGAGTTCCAGCTCACCGGCCTTGGCGGAGCCCGACTCAACCGCCAGGGGCTCCAAGGGCATGTGACGGTGTTGCATTTTTGGGAATATCGCCACAGCCCGCTGCGGGAGCCGTATGGGCAGGTGGGCTATTTGGACTTTCTTTATCATCGCTATCGGGGCAAGGGGTTGCAGCTTTACGGGATAGCGGTGAATCGTGAGCTGGCCGTTCCGGCCCGAAAGGCCCAAGCCCAACGCAGCGTCCGCAAACTAGCCCAATTCATGAACCTCAGCTACCCGGTGCTGTACGACTCCGGCGAACTGCTGGCCCAGCTCGGTGATCCCCGACGCCTGGGAGCCCAACTGCCGCTTTATGTGGTGGTGGGCCCAGATGGAAAAGTCATCCATGCCCATGTGGGTTTCTACCCTGTGGACCGGTTTGAAGGACTCAAACAACTGGATCAAATCGTTCGCCGGGCATTGCAGCAGAAGCGATAAAGCCCTGTTCTGCCCGAGCTAGGTTCTTCTGCCCAAGGAAACTCCAAGGGGGCGGTTTGCCCCGGGCGGAAGAAATTGGCTCAATCGGCTGGGGATTTGAGATGCTCAAAGGGATGGGAGGGCTGTGTTTGGTCAGAGCCGAGCTCTGATGGGGAATCTGGCCAAGCAGTGGCTGTGGAGTGGATCGTGTGTCTCAGGGCCCGAATCTCCCGCCACAAAGCCGGTAGATGAATCCCCGCAGCCGCTACGGCCACCGGAGTCAAAACAATCAGGATGTCCCAAGTCCCGCCCGTCGGAGAATCTATTTCGTCCAAAGTGACCACTGGATTGAACACATGGTACCACCGGAACTGCTGAAACGGCACGCTGTACACCAGCAACTCATACATCAACGGCATGCCCAAAAACAGCGTAAACACCCCCAAAGCCACCACTAGCGACACCACTACGCTAGGCACCACCCAACGCCGCAGCAGGCGCATGGCCAACAGCCCCATCCCTCCATAGAAAGCCACATAACTGGTCAACGCCGCCACATAGGCAATCACTTCATCCGTCCGCCGAAGAGCATCGGCCTGGAGCAACACCAGCAAGGCAACAAGCATCTGCACCGCACACCCGAACAAGGTGAAGAAAAACCCCAGCGTCGGTCCGGGCTGAAGCCAGATGGCCAGTGCCTTGCCCAACAGGCTCCTGGGAGCTTGAAGGCGAATGCGTCGGGTCACTTCGGTCTGCTCCCCCAGAATGAAAAAGCACGCCACAAACCAATGGGCAAAAAGCGCTAGCTGAAACAATTGCCAAACCTCAGCGGCATACTCCCCCTTGGTGAGTTGAACAACCCAGGCGGTTCCGCCTACCCAGCCGGCTCCACAAATCAGCATCACCACGCGGACGGCCGTGGAGCGGTTGTGTCCCCGAGGGATCAGTTGGGCCCGAGTCACGCTGTACATCAAAAGGCTGTAGCAGCCGATCAAGCAGACCACCCAGGCAACAGCGCTCCAAAACTCAGGATTGGATGCATCGCTGGCTCCCCACCACAGATGTTCACTGGCCAGGATCATACACAGCAGATACACGAACATGCACAGCATCACCAAACCCACAAAGACAAACATCTGGAAATGACGGCTGGAACTTTGCACGGCCATGGCCAGCCCCACGCTGATCAGTCCTATGCTGACGCTCCCTCCGACCACCAGCAACACGGCGATCTGCAACAGGCTCACTCCACCCAACAGATAAGTAAAAGCCACACACGGCACAAACACCGAGAAGTAAATTAACCCTTGGAGCAACACACTGGCCAGTTTTCCCCGAACCACTTGCCCGGGAGTTAATCCAGTGATACTGACCAATTCGTAAGTTCCATCTTCGTGCTCTCCGACCATGGAGCGGAACGCCGCCAAGGGGAGGACGATCAAAAGCGGTACGCCCAAGATGACCAGATAGCCCATCAGCATTTCCCGACCAACTTCCTGGTTGACCGTCATTTCGTAGAACTCGCTGGCCGCGAGTCCCCACAGCGACCACACCCAAGCACTGACCAGCGCCAAGAAGAAGGTAAAGGCGAACTGACGGCTTTTGAGCCCTTGTCGGGCCTCTTTGACCAGCAAGGGGTTGAGCCGATCGGCAAGGGCTTGTTCCCACCGACGCAGAAAGCCGGCACGCGGAGCCCAAGCCATTTGCTCTTTAGCGGAAACTGCTTGAGTCATTGCACCTGTCCTTGGGTCAAACTGAGGAACACCTCTTCCAAAGAACCTTCCTGGGCGGAAAACTCGGCCACTTTCACCCCCTGGTTCACCAGGTAGGAGAGCAACTGAGCCCTTTGGACTTTGTCTCCGCGGAATTGGGCCCAAAGCACATGCTGGTTGCGCAAATGCACCTCTCCCACCAGCTCATGCTGCTGCAACAAGCCGAGGGCCTGCTGGGGATCGGAAAGCACTTCCAGTTGGAGCACACTGTATTGATTGATGCGTTGGCGGATAAGTTCCAAGGGGCCGGCAGCCTTCAGACGGCCTTGCTCTATGATTCCGACCGAATCACAGATTTCGCCCAACTCGGTCAGGATATGAGAAGAGATAAGGACCGCTTTACCCTGGTTGGCCAAGTGGCGAATCATTTGTCTCAGCTCCACTCGTGCCCGAGGGTCCAGCCCCGCTGCCGGTTCGTCCAGGATGAGCACATCGGGGTCATGGATCAGAGCCCGGGCCAGGCACAGGCGTTGTTTCATGCCTTTGGACAAGGCTCGGGTGGGTTTTTCGGCCAAGGAGATCAGTCCCGTAAACTCCATCACCTCTTGCACTGCCTGGTGGCGCCTGGCTCCCCGCAGCCCATAGGCCCGAGCAAAAAAGTCCAAGTATTCCCAGACATTCACATACGGATAGGTGTTGAAATAGTCGGGCATGAATCCCAGTCGCAGCCGGGCTTGCTCTGGCTCCTCCACCACCGAAAAGCCAGCGATGTAAGCGTTTCCGAAGCTGGGCTGATCCAGGGTGGCCAGGATGCGCATGGTGGTGGTTTTTCCGGCCCCGTTGGGACCAATAAAGCCGAACACCTCCCCCGGGTGGACCTGGAAACTCACATCGTCCACGGCTCGGGTGGTGCCGAAAAACCGATGCAGGTTGTACACTTCAATGGCCGGTTGACTCCTTTTCACTTCAAACGCCCTGCCCAAATGTGGAGACTATCACGCTGGTTGACCGACACGCCAAAGGGGACCTGAAGATTGTGCTCGGAAGCCGCCACCCAAGTTCCTGCCGGCAAACCTCGTGCCCCTTGGGTGAGCATTTCACTGAGGGTTCCCAAGGAATCGTAAACCACATCGGGCCACTGCCGACTGATGGACCGGGGAGCAGGCAAGGGGCCTGTTACCACTCCCTGAAGGTGCCTCTGAATGGTTTGCTGCATCTGCAAACAAATCGGAGTTGGATCGGCCGGGGTGAGGGTCTTTCGCTCTCCGGCAGAGAGATGGGAAACTACCCACACTTTTTCCGAAGACTCTTTGATGATCACCCACCGCAGTGGCACTTCCAGATGGTTGTGCACTTCCAGTTGGCCGTCACTTCTTTTGTGGAGGGTCAGCGGTGGCTGCTGGCGTCGCACGCGGACGGTAAACAAAGGCACAAGCTGCCGGGGAATGATCCATCCTCCCTGGAATCGTTGCTGGTTTTCCCAGGAAAACCAGCCCCCTTGCTCCCGAAGGGGATACCACATCACCAGCGTGTCCGCAGGAAAGACCAGTTCTCGGGGAGGCAGAGGGGTGTACATGATCTGGTGGGCCCAAGTGATCGTGTCCCCCCTGGACCCATCCGTCCAGGTGAAGCTCACTGCTTTGGCTTGAACCCGAAATCCCTCCTGAGAAAACGAATAAACGACCAATCCAGCTGTGACCAGCAAGGCCACCAGGGGAGTGATCCACAACATGCGATACAACTGTCCTCGCCGCCGGAGCCAAAAGTAATTCACCGGCCCCACCAAAATCACAAACATACTGATGGCCCCCAGGAACACTTGCACCGGCGGAGTGCCCACTCCGGGAATCTTCTCCAGCTCTGCTCCCCCGTCACCAAACATCCCCTGGCCACGAGAACACCACACCACATCAGGCTCCTGGGAATCGGCCTGAATCAACGCCGTTCGTCCCAACACCGGTACGCCGTGCTTGTCTGGGTTCCATTGGAGCCAAGAGAGCACACCTACCCAGCCTCCGCCTTGCCGGGCAACAGGCAGGGGGTTCTGTTCCCAGAAGGGGACTGGATTTTCCATAAAATGCAATCTGCTCATCACATCCATCAGTGCAAAAGAAGCCTCTTGCGCTTCTTCCTTTCTTACGAAGAACCGCCACTGCACCTTTCGCTTACCCAGCCGCCCAGGGTCGGTGGGAAAGCCCAACACCTGCAAAGCCCGTTTCAATTCGGTCTGGGCAGCAGAGTCACCGAGTACCAAAAGCGTCCCTCCGGCAAGCACCCAATTGCGCAATGCCAAAGCCCCCCGAGGGAACTTTTGGGCCAGTTCCTCCAATGCCCACACCTCGGCCAAGATGACCCGATAACCACTCAACTGCTGCCATCGTTGCGGAAAAGAAACCGGACGAAGTACAGGACAAGTTGTGAGAAAGACCGCGTTTTGGGGCAGCGGAGACTGGGACTGCCCAGTGCCTCGCAACCATAGCACCGGCATTCCCGTGCCATTCATGGGCAAAAAGGTGCTCAGCACTTCGCGCCCCCCTTGGAACACTCTCACTCGGACCGGATCACCCCTGGCAGGAAAGACAAGTTCGGCTACGGCAGCCACTTGGCGCGCAGGTCCACCCGGAGGGATAACACATTCGGTTTGGGTCCAGGTGCCGGAGCCATACTGAGGCTGCACCAAGATGCGCAAAGACGCAGGCTGTGGCATAGGTCGCAAAGGCCGAAACGAAAACCGCAAGCTGGCATAGCCCCGGCACGCTCGGGTGCCCAGCTCCCAACACTCCATCAGCAGCCCCGAATTGCGAGAGGTGCCGCTTAACTGCCAACCCGACACCTGATCCCGAAGCGAGCCTGGGCGTGTTGGAGCTTGGGCGACCAGTTCCCCCACCAAGCCCCCCATGAGCAAACTCACCACGCACCCCGACCAGCTTGCCAGTTTCATGTTTGCTCCCTTTCCAGATCACGAGGGACAGGTCCTTCGGGAGCGGAGGGACGAAAGGGCCTCTGGGGCTCGTCCCGCCAAGTGGTCAAAAGCACCCCAACGCTGGCCACCAACGCAAATGCAATCGCAAAGACGAGAAAAGGAGCCACAAAAGCCAGCACGGCCACCGCCCAGCTATACATCAGTGGCTCTGTGGACCGAAGCCCTCGCAACCCCACAAAGGCCAACGCCCCTAAGGCTATCCACAAAGCAAATTGCTTAACCGTGAGCTGGGGAAACAGATGGGCCATCGGCAGCTCCACTCTTGCACGGGGAGTTGAGTTGTGGATAGTGAAGAAAGCCCTTGTGATCTCGCACCGGTGGACTTTTCCCGACAGATTGGCACAACTCACACCTTGTAAAACGCCACGGGAACATGTCGCAGGACTTTGCTACACAGCGGCAATTGATGGTGGAGTATCAGCTTCGGCGTCGGGGCATTCACGACCCCAAGGTCTTGGCCGCCATGGCTCAAGTGCCCCGAGAACGATTCGTCCTGCCCGAGTACTTGTCTGAAGCCTACGCCGATCGGGCTTTGCCAATTACCTGTGGGCAAACGATCAGTCAGCCCTACATTGTAGCCTTGATGACCCAAGCCCTCCAACTTTCCGGCAAGGAAAAAGTGCTGGAAATCGGCACCGGAAGCGGCTATCAGGCGGCGGTGTTGGGCCTGTTGGTGCCGCAGGTGGTTTCGGTGGAACGCCACGAGGAGCTTTCGCGTCGGGCTGGGGAAGTGCTTCGGGAACTAGGCTATCAGAACATCCTGCTGGTGGTGGGGGATGGCACGCAAGGCTACCCCCCCGAGGCTCCCTATGATCGCATCCTGGTCACCGCTGCCGGTCCTGAGGTGCCTCCGGCCTTAGTAAAGCAGCTTCAGCCCGGGGGGGTGCTGGTTATGCCCGTTGGCCCTTCGGACCAACAGGTGTTGCAAGTGTTTCGCAAACACCAGGACCGGCTGGTGGTGGAGGAGCTTTGCCCGGTGCGTTTTGTCCCCTTGGTGCCCGGAGTGCCCAATTCCGATCCACGCGAAGAAAATCCCGACGATTGATCCCCAACAGCCTCTCTTTTTCGCCAAGGGAACGAAATCATGACTCAGAGCAACTTCCAAAAAGTGCTTCCAGGGCCGGTAGATCCCCAACACATCAGGACCAAAAGCCCCGGTCCCCAAGGACGCTTGCCCCTGACGGCCGAAATGCTATTGCACTGGCCCAGTGGGGATTTGTTCGGGCTGTCGCACAATGTGGGCATGGGCTGGGAACCCGAGTGCGTGTTGGGCACTCAGGTGTTGATCCTCAGCACCTCCGGAGGACTTCAAGACTCCCAAGGACGCCCCATCGCTTTGGGCTATCACACCGGGCACTGGGAAGTTCACCTGTTGGTTCGGGAAGCAGCTCAGGTGCTCCGAGAACAGGGTTGTGTCCCCTTTGCCGCCTATTGCAGCGATCCTTGCGATGGACGCTCCCAAGGCACGGTGGGCATGTATGATTCGCTGCCTTATCGCAACGACATGGCTGTGGTGCTGCGTCGTTTGATCCGTTCCTTGCCCACGCGGCGAGGACTGTTGGGTGTGGCCACCTGCGACAAGGGCCTGCCCGGCATGATGATGGCCCTGGCCGGATGTGGCGATCTGCCTTCGGTGTTGATTCCCGGTGGGGTGACCTTGCCCCCCGAGCACGGAGAAGACGCAGGCACGGTGCAGACCATCGGGGCTCGGTTTGCTCACGGAGAAATCACGCTGGAGTATGCCTCAGAGATGGGCTGTCGGGCATGTGCTTCTCCCGGGGGTGGTTGCCAGTTTTTAGGCACGGCAGCCAGTAGCCAAGTGGCGGCCGAAGCCCTGGGGATGGCTGTCCCTCACAGTGCTCTGTCCCCTTCGGGGCAAGAGCTGTGGCGCGATGTGGCCCGAAGAAGCGCCTGGGCCCTTTTGGACATGATCGCTCGGGGGAGAACCTTGCGCGATGTGCTGGTGCCCGAAGCGGTTCAAAACGCTCTGGTGGTCCACGCTGCCTTTGGCGGCTCAACCAACATGCTGTTGCACATTCCGGCGGTGGCTCATGCTGCCGGATTGCCCTTGCCCGAGGTGAACGATTGGGAACGCATCAACCGCCAAGTGCCCCGGCTGGTGGACGCCTTGCCCAACGGGCCGGTGGGCCATCCCACCGTTCGGGTCTATCTGGCCGGAGGGGTGCCGGAGGTGATGTTGCATCTTCGGGACTTGGGCCTGTTGCACCTGAAGGTGAAAACCGTATCCGGCTTGACCTTGGAAGAAGTGCTCCAGCACTGGGAACGAAGCTCCCGACGGCGCCAACTGCAAGAACTCCTCCACCGCATGGACGGGGTGGATCCCCAGGATGTGATTATGTCGCCGGCTCGGGCCCGAGAAAAAGGACTCACTCCTACCGTGTGCTTCCCCCGAGGCAACATCGCTCCCCAAGGCTCCGTGATCAAAAGCACGGCCATTGACCCAAGCCTGCTGGACGATCATGGGGTGTATCGGATGGAAGGCCCGGCTCGGGTCTTCACCCGGGAAAAAGACGCCGTGGCGGCCATCAAGGGCCAAGGCCCCTGGGCCCCCATCCGCCCAGGCCAGGTGCTGGTGCTGGCTGGCCGAGGGCCTCTTGGCTCAGGTATGGAAGAAACCTACCAGATCACCTCCGCCCTGAAACATCTCCCCTGGGGAAAGCATGTGCCGGTGGTCACCGACGCCCGATTCTCCGGTGTGAGCACCGGAGCCTGTATTGGCCATGTGGGTCCGGAGGCACTTGCTGGAGGACCGATTGGCAAGCTGCGCGATGGAGACAGGGTGCGCATCGTTATTGACACCAGGAAGCTGGAAGGCCGGGTGGACTTTGTCGGCACCGAGGAAAACCCGATTAGCCCAGAGCAAGGAGCCCAGGTGCTGGCCCAGCGCCCCTTGCATCCTGACATCCGCCCCGATGAGCAGCTTCCGGCCGACACCCGGGTGTGGGCAGCTCTGGTTGCCGCAAGTGGCGGCACATGGAGGGGTTGCGTTTACGACTGGAAGCGCATCCTGGAAGTCATTCAAGCCGGACTTCAAGCCCTGGACGCTAACAGGTCTTAAAGGGCAATTTCCCTCAAGGCGGGAAAGCTCCGGGGAAGAATTTCTTCCCCCTGATGCGAACGCACTTATGGAGTTTCTTAAGAAGATCCACCGTAATACAACTTAAGCCTTTTTGCAGAAGAGCATTAGGAACAACAGCTTGGTCAATGGCCCAGTCGGATAGCTCATGGGAACCTCCCCCTTTAGGGGGCTGGGAAAACGCGGGTTGGGCCCCGCGAGGGGGTTGGGATGGGCGCTGGGCGATCAGTTGGGTGGTTTCAGGGCTGTTCCAACTGGGGGTGTTGGGCATCTTGGGCTGGAGCCCTTGGGCTCCTTATTTCGCTCCGCGACTCTCTGGCAATCCCCAGGTAGTTACTCTGACCACCTCCCCCTCTGTTCGCCCTACGGCTCCTGCCCAGCCCGAGCCGGACCCTCCCGAACCCTTACCCGAACCGTTGGAGCCGGAGCAGCGGCTTCCTCCCATTCGCGTGCAAGCCCCCCCTGTTCCGGAGCAGGATTCGCTGGAAGCCCTTCAGGCAGTGATGAGGAACGGCCCCCGTCGCCAAGAGGAAACCCTTGACGAGAAAGCTCAGGCGGAAGCAGTCCCCTTGCGGCGACAAAAGCCGAATCGCATTGCCCGATTGAGCACTTCGGCCCTTGCTTCAGCCCTGGCTTCTCGGGAGCCTACCCAGCGGGAGCCCATGAAGGCAACTGCGGCGCGCCCTCGGCGACTGGAGTCGGTGCCTGTTAAGTCACCGCGGCATCGCTTGTCCCCCCAGTTGGTGCGTCGGCGTCCCCGACCCCAGGTGGCCGTGCAGGCTTCAGCGGCTTCGGATGTAGCCGGAAACGATCCCACCCGACGCCCCCGACCACGATTCCTGCCCCAGCCAGAATACCCCGAAATCTTCCCCCGCCCCGAAGGCACAGTGGAGTTGGCTTTGTTGGTAGGGAAAGATGGGCGAGTGAAACGGGTGCGGATGATCCGCTCCAGCGGCACAGAGGCGTTGGACCAGGCAGCTTTAGAAGCGGTTCGTCGCTGGGTGTTTGAGCCAGCTCGCCGAGGGCAAGAGAAAGTGGAAGCTTGGGTCAGAGTGCGGATCCACTTCCGCGACGAACCAGAACCCCCTTAGCCGTCCCCACCGGGGCGGAAACCCAGGAACTCCCCCCAGCTAAATAACGACGCAGAGCCTCCAAGGTGTGGCTCATCCGAGGACCGCCCAAGCGGTGGTACTTGGTCGTATCCAACGCAGCATAGCGGGGACGCTCCACCGCCAGGTTCAGCTTATGCGAGCGGATAGGTTCCACCGGGACATGCAGCCCGGACCACCGCACCACGGCCCGGGCAAACTCATACCAACTCACCGCCGGGGTGTTAACCACATGATAGGTGCCCCAATGCTCTCCACTGCGAAGGCAAAGCCGAAGCAAAAACCAAATGGCCTGTGCCAATTCGGGCACCCAAGTAGGATTGGCCCATTGATCCTCCACCACCCGAACCACTTCTCCCCGGCAAGCCTGGTCCAACACCCGTTGTACAAAACTGCACCTCCTCCCTTCGTGCCCATACAGACCACAAGTGCGCACGATCAAATGCTGGGGGCACCTTCGGGCCGCTTCTTCTCCGAGGTGTTTGCTTTGGGCATAGACTCCGCGAGGACAAACCGGGTCCTGTTCCCGCCAAGCACGCGAAGGCTTTCTCAAAGAGCCAAACACAAAGTTGGTGCTGATGAATACCAAGGGAATATTCAGCTCTCGGCATGCTTGGGCCACCTCGGCCACACTGTGGGCATTGACCTGGAAACAGAGCTGAGGATCTTTTTCACAACCATCCACATCAGTCCAAGCAGCAGCGTGGACCACCGCCCGAGGACGAACTTGCCGAACAAACTTATAAGCCGCACTCGGCACGGCCAAATCCAGATGCTTTCGGCCCAACGCAACCACCGGCCAAGGTGGCTGACGACACAGTTCTTGCCCCAGTGTGCCGGTGCCTCCCAACACAAGCACACTCTCCGGACCAAGCCCTGATAACGCTTGCGATTCTTGCGGCATGCTCTACTTTCCCAGCAGAACCCAAGGGGAGAGTGTGAGTCAAAAGTTTCGGGAAAGGCAAGAGCAATTGCCCACGAAAACTCCGCCGCATTGGGGAAAAGCCCTTTCCGGCTTAGCAAACGCACCTTCGGCTTGCTTTGCAAGCAAGCTCAGCCAGGAAAGAGAACACGACCCAGTTCACTCGGAGCGGTTTTCGACAGACTTTGCCGGGCGGAGGCGAAAGCGACGCCCCGAGACCCCTTGACCGGAAAACTCCACTGGGCCTGGGTTCAGCAGATCCTCAACTTCTGGTTCCCCAGCGGCCTTCTGAGGCGAGGCTTCCGGAAAGCCAGAAGTGGAAGATTTATGTACCGGTTTCCCAAAACCCTGCGCCTGATCTGGGACCTTAGGCTGCTGAGAGCCCAGGGACTGGGAGGCGGATCTTAAAAGTCCAACAGGACCAGAAGTTCCCAAGGGAAGTTGTAGCCGCCCCACGGCGGTCCGGCTCCAAGGACCGGATTGAACCTGTCGGGACAAATGGCGCTGATTAGCTCCGGTGGAACGGTTGGCCGGAGGGGTAGGCCCTGGCAAGGTCACCGTCACCAGTTCCGAAAACACTGGAGGCCCACCATACTTGGGCTGAAAACGAACCCGCAACGCACACTTGGCCCGATACGGATGCTTGCGCACATAGGGAACGAACACCTGATAAGTCGGTCCCAACAAACCCAACCGCAAATGCGTGGTCCAGGCATCACCCAGGTAGTCAAACTGATGGATAGGCTTGCCGGGCTGTGCTTGGGCTCCTTGGTGGTCATAAAGATAGATTCGCACATCTCCGTCGGCTCGCACGGGAGTGGGTTCTCCGGCAGTGAAGAACAGGATCTGGCCGGCCAATCCCCGGGTGGGCAATCCGTCCAAACCCGGTCCTTCGGCCGGCTCCCAAATGCAGATGATCTTCACCACCGGGTTGTCGGCTCCGGCTGCTGGAATGTCCTCGCTGCGCCAGCGTTTCAAAAACGCTCCTGGAGCCGAGCAACCCACACTCAACACAATTCCCAACATCCAAAGCCCAGCCTTGTGAATCCGTTTCATGGCCGATCCCCTTGCAACCGCGGACCCACCACCTGCAAATCCGGAGCGTTTTCCCGCTGGGGCCCCGGTTCGGGAGGAGCGTTTTGAGAAGCAGCTTGGACAGATGGGATCGGACTACCTGACCCCACACTTCCAGCAGCCATAGCCGAAGTGCTTTGCTGCCTGCGACCTACACGCTCCTTGCGCAACTTCAGCCACCGCCAAAAACGATCTTGCAAAGAAGTGCTTTGGTTCGGATCGGATTGTTTGGGAGGCATGATGGTGGTAGGCACGGAGTCGTTCTCCTCGGACCCTGGCACGGGCTCCACTTCCTCCGGGCGGCTCAAAATCGGTCCATGCAATTCCTCGGCCTCCATCAAATCAAAGTGCAAGCGTTGGGTTTCCACTTCTTTGATCAGTTCGGCGTCTTCGGCGGTGCGGACGATGCGTGGGGTGAGGAAGATGAGCAGCTCGGTGCGTCGGGTCACCACCGACTCAAACCGGAACGGTACTCCCAAAACCGGCAGATCGCCCAACCACGGCACCTTGCGCTCGATCACATCCTCACGCTTGGTGATCATCCCGCCGATGACCACCGTCTGCCCATCGGGCACGGCCACTGTGGTGCGGGCTTCGGTAAGGTCAAAGATGGGCGATTCAATCACATTTCCTGTGGACGGGTCCGTCAAAATGGGCACCCCTTGGCCGGAGATGGAGCTTTTGGTCGCAATGGTTTCCATGACGATTGTCCCATCGGGACTAATCCGCGGAGTGACCTGCAAGATGATACCCACCAGTTGAGGAGTGCCGATCACAGGGGTGACCCCTCCCGCCTGATTGGTCGTGGCTCCGGAGATGACCGGCACTTGTTGACCCACATGAATTACGGCCAACTGGTTGTCCAGGGTTCGGATTTGGGGGCGACTGAGGATGCGGACATTGCGTCGGGCAGCCAGTGCCCGAATCAACACGCTCACCGATTCGCTGCTGGCCGAAAGCACTAGTCCCCCGAACCCCAAGTCTCCATTGATCCTGCCCACGGAAAAGTTGCTCAGCCCCTGAGTGCCCACGCGGCTGGGGTGCACCGCCGTGTTGTTGCCCAATTGTTGGTTATTGAACAGGAACCCGGGAATGCGCTCTTCGTTGACAATCGTTTCCGTGGTAGTGGCCACGCCGGTGGTGAGGTTGGTGGTGGTTTGCTGAATGGTGCGGAAGTTGTCCAGATTGAGCAAGCTACGATCAAATAGCACTGAATCCTGAAAACCCAACTCCACTCCGAACTCGTCGGTGCTTTCCAGTTCCACCTCCACCAGCAGGGCCTGGATGACCACTTGAGCCGGAGCTTCGTCCAGTTTGCGCACGATTTCCAGGATTTCGTCGTAATAGCGCGGGGTGGCACTGATCAGCAAGCTGTTGCTGACCGGCTCCGGCACCACGATGATCTCTCGCTCCAGCAGTTCCACGCTGCTGACCAGATCGGGGTCCAGTTGCAACAGCTCGCGTTGGGACTGGAGGAACTGGTTGATGGCGTCAGCCACATCGGCAGCCGGAGCGTTTTTGAGCCGGATGACGGTGCTTTGTCGCTGCCGGGACTCGGTCTGATCCAGGCGCAGTACGATGGCTTCCACCACCCGCAACGCCTCCGCTCCTCCCATGGCAATGATGCTGTTGGTCCGCACATCCACCGAGAACCGCAAGGGAACCAAAGTGCTGCTGATGTCTTCGGCCCCAACGACTTGAACACCCTGAGCAGTGGTCTGACCTGCTTGGGCTTGTGTCTGGGCGGCGAACAAGTTTTGCAACAGTTCGGCCATGGCCGTGGCATCGCTGTTGGCCAGGGTGAAAACTTTGATTTCGGCCACTGCTGGGGAGGGACGATCCAGATGCCCAATCAACGCCGCCATCAACTCCATACTGCGCGCTGGAGCGGTAACGATCAGGGCGTTGATCCGGGGATCGGCGGTGATGCGCACCTGACTGAGAATCCCGGAACGAATCGCCCTTTGAGCACCTTGATGCGTGGTGAGAAACTCCAGCACCACCGACTTGATCTCGCGCAACTGTTCGGGCATTTGGCCCTGGGCGCCGGAGGGGGCCAGTTGCCCCGGGCCCCCCTGGCCAGGTAGCGTGGGCACAGTAGGAGGGTTGAGCACGCTTTGAATAGCGGCGTTGAGCACTTGGGCCAACTCTGTGGCCACCGCATGACGGAGCGGAAATACCCGAATCACATTGACCGAAGCGGAGCTGTCCTGGTCCAATCGGGCAATGAGCAAAGCCACCTCTTTCAAATCCCGAGGCCGCGCCTGAACGATTACCGTGTTGGTTCGCACATCCGCATAGGCACGCACCCGAGGATGCAAGGCCGGCGTGCCCTGCTGAGCTTGAGCCTGAGATTCCGGATATAAGCTCTGTAAGGCAGAGACCACTTGGGTGGCCACCGCGTGCCGCAGGGGGAAAACCTGCACTTCGGTTTTGGGATCCAAGGGCTGGTCCAATTGGGTGGCCAGCTTGCGGATGGCTTCCAGATCGCCTTGGGAAGCGATGATAATCAGGGCGTTGGGTCGGGCCACCGCCAGCACACTGGCCCGCTTGGCCGCCGAAGTGCTTCCCGTGCGGACTGCGGCCAACTCCTGATAAACCGCGTTGAGCAATTGGGCCAGTGATTCAGAGTTGACATGCTGAAGCAGCAGCAAGTGCACCTGGGGCACGGTGCCCACGGCCACCCGCTCTAGCTCCCGAATGATCCGCACCACTGTTTCCACATCTTCTTTGTTGCCGGTGATCACCAACCCCACTCCCGGCACATCCTGAATCGTCACCGGTCCTCGCAACCCTTCTATGCGGAGGATGGGCTCTTGTTCTGATTCAGGCCGTTGCTGGGAGGGCTGAGAGGGGGCAGGCTTGTGTGGCTCGGGGGGCTGAGGGTTTTGGGCTTTCGTGGCAGGTGGCTTTTGCGACTTGGGAGCCTGGGCCAGACGAGCCAAAAGGGCCTGCACATTCCGACTCCCCTGCCGAGCCCGAGGCGAAGCTGCAACCAACTGCACTGCCTGGCCGGGGCGAACTTGCAGATGATCTACAAATTGAGCCAAACGCAACACAAGCTCCGTTGCCCCACGATCACCCTCTAACACCACCTGGTTGCCCAAGCGATCTATGCCAACGCGAACTTCTTGCTGGGCATCACGGAAGCTCCACGGAGCTTGCGGATTCAAGCGCACCCGGAACCCTGGCAAGCCCCGAGGACCTTCTTTGACCAGTTGGGCTTGCGGCTCAAAGGCTCCGAAAATCAGTCGGGCCACATCCACAGCTTGCCACCGTTTGGGAGAAAAGGTTTTGGTAAGCTTTTGCACCGCTTGGACTGATTTCCCAAGGGGATGCAAATCTGTGGAGGTCGGCATAGGTTTTGGCA
>JAJRRR010000355.1 GCA_024279285.1 Planctomycetota bacterium | reverse complement strand
TTCTGCAAGGGTGGTGCAAAACCAATCCAGCCAAACCGCTACGCAATCCGCGCCCCGGTCGCCGACTCCCTCACTTCCTTTCTCCTGAGCAAGTAGCTCAATTGCTTCAAGCCCCGGGTCAGGATCCTTTGGGGCTTCGGGATCGGGCCATTTTGGAGGTGATGTATTCAGCCGGGCTTCGGGTCAGCGAGGTGGTGGGACTGAACGAAGGGGATGTGGACTTTCGGGGCTCGCTGTTGCGCATCCGAGGCAAAGGGCGTCGGGAACGCTTGGCCCCCCTGGGCTCGTATGCCAAAAAAGCCCTCCGCCGCTGGCTCCAGGTGCGCCAACTGGCTCCCGAGATACAGCCTGGGCCGGCGGCTCCAGTGTTTGTGAATCGCTTTGGTCGGAGGCTTTCGGTCCGCAGCGTGGGACGCATGCTGCAAAAGTATCTCAAAGCTGCCGGTCTAGACCCTCGCACTTCTCCCCACACTCTTCGCCATAGCTTCGCCACCCATCTGCTGGACGCTGGTGCCGACATCCGCAGCGTGCAATTGCTTTTGGGCCACAAGAGCCTGGCCACCACTCAAATCTACACCCATGTAAGCACCTCGGCTCTGTTGCGAGCCTATCAAAACGCCCATCCCTTGGCCCAATCTCCCAAACCCCGCTCCCGGTAAGGGAGTTGGAGGGTCTTGGGCGAGCTCCGAACTTCAGCCCGGGGAGGCGGTAAAGCCGCTTGACTTTGGTGCTTCCGTACTGGTTGTGGTTTCAGTTCCGGAGCGGAAGCTCCTTCGCAAGCCACCAGCCGCGAGCCGCAAGTGGAAGAACGCGCATCGTGCTTTGGCTCGGAAAGCCTACAGTGAGGAATAGCAAAAACCAAGGCGATCCTTTGCCGGATCGCCTTGGTCTGGGGCTGTGGCAGTCCTTCGTGCAGGCTGGGACTAGATCAGCTCAGCGATCGGTTTGCCATTTTCAATCATATAGACCGGACGACCTGCCTGGTTGATAAATTGCACCCGAAGGTCAATCCCCAACACATGGAACACCGTGGCCATGAGGTCTTGGGGGGTGATGGGCGTGGTTTTGGGTACATCCACTTTGGGAGCCGACTCACCGACCACCTGGCCCATCTTCAGCCCACCTCCGGCCAAAGCCAAGGTGCTCAACGGTGCCCAGTGATCCCGTCCGGCATTGCGGTTGATCCGCGGCGTGCGACCAAACTCGCCGGTGATCACTAGCAGAATCTTGTCCTGCAACCCGCGCTGATACACATCTTCAACGAACGCCGAGACGGCATGGTCCAGTTGTGGGCTTCGGGCCTGAAGGCCACGCAGGATGTTGCTGTGCATGTCCCAACCGCTGTAGTGGATGGTCACAAACCCACATCCGGCTTCGCACAGTCGTCGGGCCCTGAGCAATTGCTGGCCCAAGCCCGGTCCGTAGCGTTCCACCACACGCGGGTCTTCGTTGCTCAGGTCAAAAGCCTTGGGAGCATTGCCCAACACCAGGCTGAAGGCTTGTTGCTCAAACTTGGTCAAGCCTTCCATCAGGCCACTGGCGTCCACTTTGCGGTTAATGGTGTCCAAGGCGCGAAGCAACGAGCGACGCTCCGCCAGTCGCTTTTCAGGCACCGAGAGGGTCATGTTGCGTCGGGCTTCTCCGTTGGGATCAAACGGGGCATAAGCTGCTCCCAAGAATGCCGGGCCATCCGAGCCGATTGGGTTCAGGCGCACATAGGTGGGCATGCCAGTGACCGGATGGTTGGGTCCTCGCACCCGAGCCAGGATAGAACCCATGGAAGGACGAGTGGGCAGCCCTCCGTTGTCAATGGTGCGGTTGTCATAGCCGGTCATGACGAAGTGGGTGCCACCGCCGTGCCCACTGTTGGTGTGGGCAAAGGAGCGGATCAGGGCCATTTTGTCCACCACGCGGGCAATTTTGGGGAAAGTGCCTCCGATGGTCACGCCCGGCAGCGGCGTTTTCACCTCGCCGGTGACGCTGCGATATTCGCTGGGAGCGGTCATCTTGGGATCAAAGGTTTCCACATGGGTGGCACCTCCACCCAGCCACAGCCACACCACGGAAGTGTCTTTGGTGGGCTTGCCCTGGGCGGCAGCTTCAGCTCGGGCTTGTAGCAGGTCGGCTAGAGTCAAGCCGGTCAGGGCCAGACTCCCCACCCGCAAAAACTCGCGCCGAGTGTGGCCCTCGCAGTCCCGATAGCAGCGGTTGCTGGTGATCGTCAGCACGGCTCCACCCTCCCTGTTGGCGGCCAAAGGAATTGTTTTCGGCTTCTCGTGGAATCCCTTTTTCAAGTGGGCAACCCAACTGCTGACAGGCATGAACACATCAGCACATTTTTATACATCGGCTGCATTATAGGGCCTGGGCCCAGGGGAATGCAACAAAAATTCAGGCAATTTTTGGCAACCCTCCCAGTGCGGCTTTAGCAGGGCTTGGGCCAAATGCAGCACCTGTTGGGGCGTGATCCAGTTCATGCAGGGATGATCGGGCAGGGGGCAGTGTTGGCGGTGGCAGGGCTGGCAAGGCAGCAGAGCCTGAAGCACTCGCACTTGGGCTCCCCAAGGACGCCACACCTGAGCGTCGTTGGTCCCGCTGAAAAGTGCCACCACCGGGCAGCCCACCGCTGTGGCCAGGTGGACTACCGCGGAGTCGGCCCCAATGCAAACCTCCGCTCCGGCCAACAAGGCCACAACCTGGGCCAGAGTTCTCCGGCCAGTGTGGTCCACCACAGC
>JAJRRR010000354.1 GCA_024279285.1 Planctomycetota bacterium | reverse complement strand
TCGGGGATGGGCCAGATGCGCAATGCGGCTCGGGCCACTTGTCGCGCCTCGGACAAGCGCCCTTGGTCCCAGTGTTGGCGAGCTTCCCGGAAAACCCGGCGAGCTTCGGCCTGCAGGGTCTGTTCCAACTTCGCTGCAGCCGGATGGTCCTTGTAAACGGTGAGCAGATGCTCAATCATTCGCCTCGCTGCGTCAAATTGCCGCGAGCTGACATAGCTTTGGGCTTTCTGGAGTACTAGTTGACCCAGCCGGTCTTTCAAGCCCGGATAGCCCGCATTCAGCTCCGCCAAGCGATACAGCAGGGCCATGGCGCGTTCCGGCTCTCCTTGCTGCTGGCGAAACTGAGCTTCGGCCCAAAGGAACTTCTGGAATGTCCGCTCGTACCCGGGGGCTTTGGGATAGAAACGGCGGATGTAAATCAGATAGTCGTAGGCTTCTTCAAACTTGTTCTGGTTGATCAGCTCTTCGGTGCGGTCCAGGAGGAGTCGGGAAAAGGGGCGTACTTCGGCAATTTCTCGCCATCGCACCCGATATTTCTCCCCAGGCCGGTCCAGCAGTTCCACCACCACGGGGGTGTTGGGACGGGGATTTTTGGGCAGTTCCTTAAGAGGTTTGATCTGAAGTCGCGTGCCGTCTTTGAGCACCAACAGGTAGAAGGGGTCTTGTTCGTAGAGTCGCTTGTTCTGGGCCAGCGCAGAGGCAGACCATTCTCCCAGCACCAGCCCCACGGCGGTGCAAAAGCTCAGCAGCCAAACGGCACAAGCGGAATGTCTCATCGGTGCTGGGAATCCTGTGCACGAGAGGCCCCTTGCACGGGCACTTCCAGCCCACACAACGCTCCCGACTGGCTGATTGCCCAAAGCCGATTGCCCACTATGCTCAAGCCTCCGGCCAGCGGCTCCTGGCTGCGGAAGCTCTGGAGCACCCGGCCGGAGTTGGGATCCAGGCGCAGGATGGCGCCCGCGGCGGTGGCCAGCAACAGGTTTTTCTCATCCACCGGGAGAGGATTTCCAACTGGACGCAACCCGGAGAGGGAAACCACCCAACGAACAGACTCCTTGCCCACGCAAATCAATTGCCCACTTTGATCGGCCCAAAGCACACTTTGGGCATCCAAGGCCACAGGGCCCCAGACGATCTTCCCTCGGCCTGGAGGGAGCAGCTTGGTGGCTTGGGCGGAGTTCTTTTTATCAGAGGGGATCGGGAGTTTGACCGCCTGGGCTTTCAACTCCGGCAGCTCCACCCGCCAGAGTTGTCCTTGGGCATCCAGAACCCAAGCAGCAGAAGCCATCTGAATTACCGTCCCCTGGAGGGAGGCGTTCAGGTGGGTTTCGCCTTGAGGGACCAGGGCTGATCCTGGGGAGGGCTTTTGGGCAAAAAAGTACAAGTTCCCACGCTCGGTAGCCAGCAGCAGCCCTTGGGCCCCCGGAGCCCGAAGCGTGGAAAGCCAAGGAAAAGTCTGCTCAGGTTGAGCCGATGGAAAAAACGGCGAGCCTACGCTCTCCCCACTCCAAGGGTCCAACAGCATCACCGGGCCCGAAAGAGTGCATGCCACCACATGCCCGTCCCAAACCACAGGACGAGCTGCCAAGGCATCCGGCAGGGGGAGCCAGCGCAGTTGCCAAGTTTGATTCTCCAGGCTCAGCAGGGGGAGTTGCCGGGCCGGGGAATCCAGCAGCCCTATCCAACCCCGGCCCAACGCAGCCCAAGGCCCCGCTAATCCTGAAAACACCTTCTCCGCAGGGGCTACCCAAGCCGGAGTGAGCACTTCCGAAGAAGGCTTTTCCAACAGGGAAGAGCCCACCGTATAGACCCCACCTCGGGCATCCACCACACGGGCAGGGTCTTTCGGATCGCGGGGAGGGAGTTGGGTGGCTTGGGTGGCAAATCGGGTTATCCAGATCGAAGAACGGCGTTGGGGATCAAAGGCTCCCACCCCTGCCCCTTGCTCGTCCCGAAAGCTGACAAGCAAGGTCGTCCCCACCTTGCTTATCGGTTGGGGAAACGAAGCGTTTTCCAGCAGCACCAAATCGGGGATCATCTGGCCCTCGGCCGCTTGGATACGGAATCGGGTGAGCTTTTCGTCGGCGACCCAGAGTCGGGCACCGTCCAACAGCACTTGCACCGGTCCGGGCTGTTCAAACACTGGGGCTCGATGGGCCACCTGGCTCAAGGGTTTGGCTTTGGCCTGGGGATTGACTTCAAACAGATAAATCCCGCCCAAGTCGGTGGCGGCCACAACCATGCGTCCTTGCAGTTCCAGGGGGCGTTGCAGTTGGCCTTCCAGGCGCACGGATTGCACCAGTTGGAGTCGTTTTTTCTTCTCATCAAACTTCAAGACCCGAAGTAACGAGGTAGCCTGACCGGCGTTCTCTCCCACCAGTACAAATGGCCCGGCCACCGTGGGCACCACGGAAACCGTGCCCGGCTCGTGTCCCAAATACAACGCCGCCACGCATTCCCGACTCTGACGGTCCAGCACATACACATTGGCATGTTCGGCCACCAGGAACATCCACTGCTGGCTCAGTGCTGGAGGAGTGCCCAGGGGTTGCGGGAACCGATATGCCCCCTGAGGTTGGCCACTTTGGGCGTCCACCAGCCAGAGCCGATTTTCCAGGACCAGATAAATGACGCCCTGGTGATGGACGGGATCGGCATCCGGGGACGAAGGCAAGGGAAGCTGCCACAGCAGCTTGCCATCCGTGCCTTGCAGGCGCATCAGGGATTGGGTCTGGTCGTTCCAGAAGACCACATCAGGCAGTGAGTTTTCCCCGGGCAGGGTCAGGGGCAACTGCCACACATCTTCTCCGGCCCAACGACGCCACAACACCCGACCGTCCACCCCGGCTACGGCCCAAACTGCTCCTGCGTGAAGCAGAAACAGGACTTTGTCCCGCGCTTCGGGCACGGCCCGGCCTTGCGTATGGGCCATGGGCAAGCTGGGGCTGGAATCTTGGGCCGGAGCCGCTTGGGGCACTTCCACCTGGGACTCAAACCCAATGGCTTGTCGCTCCACATCGGTGGCCTGGGCAATGGCCTCTTGCAACTGGGCATTGGTTTCCAGTTCTGGATATTCCTTGAGCAACTGTCGCCGGATGGCATAGGCCGTTTCGGTTTTTCCTCGGCGGATGGCATCCTGGATTTGGGCCAAGGACTGAGAGAGTCGTTTGTTTCGGGCCAGCATGCGTTCGATTTGGGAGAAGCGGCCTTCCAGGGTGAGCAGTCGGGTTTGGTTGCGCAAGTTGGCCGGGACATAGTTGGGATTGAGGATCATCTGATGCACCCGACGGGCTTTTTGGAGCAGTTGAGCGCTTTGTTTTTGTTGGGCCATTTCGGTCAGCCCTTCGGCGATTTGGGGCAACAGGGCGGCCAGTTCGGGTCGCGCTTCGGGAAACTCTTCCTGGGAACGGATGTCTTTCAGGGCCGTTTCTACAATTTGCAGCGTCTTTTCCCAATCGGTGCTTTGGTCCACGGCGCGTCGCATGATGGCCAGCCCTCGGAGCACCCGAGCATGCCCTGCCCGCTCGTGGTCCGGAAACCGCTCCAAAAATCGGTCAAACTTGTCAATGGCCTGAGTGTAGGCTCCGTTGTTGTAGTCTTGTTCGGCGGCCTGGAGGAGCTGATCGGCCGACTCGCGTCCGATGGCCCACCACAGTCCCACACCCGCCACAATCAAGAGGATCAGTCCGCCACCGCCCAAGAGAAACAGAGGCGATTCCCATGCGCTTCGCTTGGGTCGTCCTTGGGCCCAGGCTCCCCACGGCCCTGATCCGGCCGAGGTGGCTACGGTCTGGGGACCCAACTCCTCCTCCAACTCGTCCAGGATCGGAGTAGCCGCGGAGCCCGCCGCTGCCGAGGATTTGGCTGCCGCCTGGGCAAACAAGTCCTCGTCGTCTTCTTTGGGGGTAGGCTCGGGCAAAAGGTCCTGCGCGGGAGCCGGTGCAGCCGTAGGGGGCTTGGGTGGCTCTGGGGGGGCACTCTCCTGCTCCAAGGCTTTGAGCAATTCCTGGGCTTGGAATCGGGTCAAGTAGCCGTGATCGACCAGCCATCCGGCCACCGCTCGGGCTGAAGCCGACGGCTGCCGCGCGCGAAGCTGCTTGGCCAGATGATCGATCAGCTTCTCCGGCACAGCTTCCCGCTGTCGCAGCAGCTCCAACAGCCGTGCCCACTCTGGCTTGCTCATCGTTTCACCTTCCTGGGAAGGGGAGTCCGGCCCAGGGTTCACAGGGCTTCTTCATCAGGAGCCTTGCGAATGTTTTCAAACCCGGCGGCTTGGGCCACATCCAGGACCATGACCACGGTTTCGTGTCGGGCTTTTTCGTGAAACAGGACCAGGAGGCTGGTGGGGCCTTTGCCGCCTGCACGACGCTTCCGCAACTGAGCCAACAACTCCTGCCGGGTTGGGGCTTCGTGGTCTTCAACCCAAACCAGACTGGTCTCGTCCACCCGAACGATCAAATAGTCGTCGTCTTCTTCCAGGTCCTCAATGGTGCGGCTTTGAGCGGCTTGCTGAGTCTGAGCCGGAGCCGGCATCTCAAAAGCCTTCTGCACCCCAAAGGACGCCGTGAGCATGAAAAAGATCAATAGCAAAAAGGTCACATCCACCATGGGCGTCATGTCCATCTCCTCATCCATGCTCCAGCGTCGGACAAACTGGATGGGAGCATCTTCCGGCTCCTGGGCGGTTTGAGCAGCCTGGGATTGCAGCAGCAGATCGCCTTCGCTGGGCATGTCCACCTGGCTTTGCCAGCGGGGGATGATGCCAATGCGACCACAAGCGGTGCACTGGAACCGCTTGCCCACCTGTTGGGGGTCGGCTTTGAGCTTTTTACCGCACTGGGGACAACGAAACCGAATGGCCATGACTCACGCCCTCTAATCGGTCTCCATCACAGCCTGATACAAGGTGGAATAGCCACTTTCGCCCACTAGTTGTTCTATCCGATAGACGATCCCTTCGTTGACTCCCCGTTCGGCTTTGATCAGCACGGTGGTCTTTTCTCCCGAGGCGAGTTGCTGTTCCAGGTATTGCAAAATCTGCTGGCGCACTTGGCGCCAGGGTCCTTGGACTCTCAGTTGGGGGTCTTTGCCGTTGCCCAGGAAAATGGCGGCTTCCTGACCTTCTTCGTAGCCCAGGGTGATGATGGCCGCCTCGTCGGGGTTGACCCCATCGCCGTAGTGGGCTTCGGGCAGCTCAATGGCCCGCTGAGGATCCATGGCCGTAGCTACCAGGAAGAAAATCAACAGCAGGAAAGTGATGTCAATCATGGGCGTGATGTCCATATCGGTGCTGGTGTCGGTTTCCCGACGGGGGAGCAAAAGTCCCGAGGGAGCATGTCCCTCGTGCTCAACAGGAGTTGGAGCAGCCTGAGCCATCGGCGCGTTCCTTGGTGGAAGGGGCCAGGACGGGAAAGGGTGGGCGACCCTAACGCCCTTGGGGCATCACTGCCCGAAGACTGTCCAGAAACCGCGTCAATCCCAACGCCACCAGATCTTCCATCTTGCGAATGCGCACATTGATGCTGGCCAGGGCCAACACCAAGGGAATGGCAATGGCCAAGCCCAAGGCCGTGGTGATCAAGGCCACACTGATGTCGTCGGCCAGCATGGTGGGATCGGGTTTTTTGCCGGCCAGTTTGCCAAATGCTCCCATCATTCCGACCACCGTGCCCAGCAAGCCCACCATCGGAGCGGCCTTGATGACCGTTTGGACCCAACTGAGCCGGTATTCCAAGTCGGAGAGCACATCGCGTTGGAAGCGTTCGGCTACGAATTGCCGGAGTCGCTGAGGGCCCATGGCGCGATTCAAAATCGCCAGTCGGGCCAACTGGGGCATGGCCCGAGGGTCCTCCTCGCACACTCGGGCAGCCCCTTCAAAATCGCCCCGGCTGAGCATCTGTTCTATCTGGTTGAGGAACTCCGACTGGGTCTGCTCGTCCCGAAAACGAAGCTGGGCTACACGACGCCACACCATCACCACACAAAACAACCCCCACAGGGCTATCAGCCCCAGCACCACATAAATCACATTGCCAATAATGTTGGTCAGACCGGTGATGTTGATCGACACGCTTGCCTCTCCCTGGTTGCAACGGGAATGGGAAATGAACTTATAAACCCAATAATTCCTGATCCACCACGACGAAACGATATCCGGACCCACTCCGCTGCACGCGGAAGTAGGTGCGGCGGATTTGCTTGGGATCGTGGCCGCGGAAGGCCACTTCCAGTTGGGCCAGTTGTTGTTCCACCTCGGGGGGATAGAACTGCAAGACGATCTTTCCTTCGGGATTGATTCCGGCTTTGCGAAGCAGTTGCAAGTCGTATTTTTTCAGCGAGCCTTCGGTCCAGGACATATAGAGTCGGTTTTCTTGTTCTCCGGGCTGAGCCACGCGACGAACAGGGCGGGCTTGGGAGAGCCGACTGGCATACTCCACCCGACCTCCTCCCACGGCCGCCAGCTCAATCCCAAAAAAGTCCAACTGCCGAGCGTATTCTTCCAGCGAGGAGGCTTCGTAGCGGATGACCCAACGGCGATACCGGGGCACCCCTCCGGCCGAACCCCCTCCTTCGCCCAAGGCTGGGTTTTCGCCGGTTCCTTCGCTTCGGCCGGATTTTCCGGCATCGGGGTCTTCGCCCGGCTCGGTTTCCTCCAGCATAGCCAGATAGGTAGCCACGGCGGTTTCCACCAAAGCCAAGGTTTGCTCCACCATGGGCTCTTCCAGATCGGCTTCTCGGGAGATTTCTTCGGCATCAGGGGCGTCCAGTTGGAGGCTGTCGCCCAGCACCCCTTCGGGATGGCCGCCCAGGTTTTCCGCCTGGATGGGCACGGCTTTCAAAGGAGGAGACATCCGATTGGTCAACCAGATGACAAACAGGCAAAACACCGTCACGCCCACGAAAATCAACAACGCCACCAGCCAACTGGCCACGCGATCATACAGCGAAGTGCGCAGCAGCCCCGAGGCGTTGCCCGCAGAACCAGAAGGGACGGATGAGGATGTCATAGGACTCCTTGCGTAGTTAGTCTCCTGGTGGCTTTAACCGGAAGTCCTGTTCTGGGAACTTGTGTCTTGAGGGTGGACCATCTCGTACCACCGTTTCCATTTCCGAATGGCTTCTTGTCGTTGTTGATTGGTGGGCTGATCGGGCAGTCCGAACCCTTCCATCCGTCGGCTGATGCGGCGCAAAGCGTCACGTGCAGCTATCATAACTTGGGGTTCGGGATCTTCCAGCAGCCGGATCAGCAAGGGGACCACATCCATTTTACCACTGGCTCCCAAGGCTCGCACGGCTGCGGCTTTGGCGGCCGGGGAGCCATGTTGAGCCAGTTCACGAAGCTGCCGGTCCAGTTTGGACAACATTTGCGGATCGGGGTCTTGGGTCATTTCTTCCAAGGCAGAAAGCGCCTGAAGAAACCGCGGATCGTTGGGATCTTTCATGATGCCCAAAAGCTGATCCGCCGGTCCTCGCAGCGGCTTGACTCGCACTTGACCGCCTCGCAATTCCAATGGTCCTCCCCCCGGCGGAAGTCCGCGACCTCCTATCAAAGTCCCGCTGGCCGGCTGCACCTTTTGCAACATCTTCCGCGTGGCCCGAACCAAAAACAGCACCGCAAACGCCGTGGGAGCGGGGGCTCGAGAAACCTCTATCCGCGTGGAAGTCCCTCCTATGCCCCAACTCCCATTGCTCCGCTGTCGCTGTAACAGGTATTGCACCCCTTGCTCATACCACTTCTGGCTAGTCTGACGATCCGGATGCACCAGCTCCTGAAAACTGTGATAACGCTCCACGGAGTAAAGGAAGTAAAACACATACTTGTGCTCTGCTTCCCGAAACGAAAACTTTCCTTGCAACCACTGTTCGGCGCGTTGGGCAGCTTGTTCCAGCCGTCCGGTGGGAAGGGAGAGGGGCGAAAGCTTGATTTGCTTCTGTCCCTCCGGCCGCACGCGCTCTAGTGCTGGTGGAAGTCCATCGTTTTGGTCTTCTTGCTTGGCTCGTGCGCGCTGTCCCAACTTGGCCCGGGCCAGGCAGATGTAAATCGCACTCAACGCTGCTGCGGTGGTGCCCAATCGCGGCCCTCCTCCCAAGGCATGGGGCTCGTAAGGATAGCCACCGGATTGATGCTGGGCATTCAGCAGCCAGTTGGCCAGGTTTTGCCACGATTTGGAGGAAACCCCTTGAGGGGTTTGATCCAGAGCCCAAAACGCCAAAGCCCCGTACTGGGTCATAGAAGTGTCACCCGCCCGTTGCTTGACCTTCAGTCGCAAGCAGCTTACGCCTCCGTGGGGCATTTGAAAACTCTGCATCAAAGACCGCAGTTGGCGGATTTCTTGAGCGTGGGCTTTGGGATCCAACTCCACCAAAGTCAACAAAGCCAAGGCACAGGCATAAGGAGCTTCGTAGGAGTTAGGGAGTTCTTGATCGTAGATGTCCTGGCGAATGTGGCCCAACGCCTCTTGCACAATAGGATCGTTGGGTCCTACGGCATCGGCTTTTTGCAGGGCCAGGAGCGTCAAACTGGTCAGGCCCAGTCGCATGGAAGCCCGGGGTGTCTGCACGGCAAGCTGCATCCCTTGCTGCTTCAGATACTCGCAGGCCCGATCCACGGCTTTGCGCACCTCGGGGCGCAAGGGATCGGTTTCCTGGGCAGTGGCCACTCCCGTCAGGCATCCCATCACCAACCACATCAGTCCAAACCACTGCCCCCTTCTGACTTTTACCTTTCCATCATGCCCACCTTTTGGGTGCGCAGATGACCGACGAGGACCCTTGCCCTTGGCCCCAGGGAATAAAACGCCTCGCATCGCAGAATAACGAGTGTGGCTGTGAGTGTTCTATCAGCACCGAAGTTGCCCGAAATACTTCCCCTCGGACAACTTTCCACTACCCCTGTGGTTGGCTAAGCCCTGGCCCGCTCTCCGACCTTGACGATCTTACACTAGCCAGAAAACCACCGTCAAGCAAACACCTTGGTCGCCAGAGAACGGCGTGCCGACCTCCTCGGACTGGAACTACCGCCAGAGAAACCACAGGCACCCTGGCTACCAAGAATAGAACCACATTGCACTACGAGCGGGGAAAAGGTTGGTCAAACCAACCCTTTGCGTACTGCCCAAACGGCTGCTTGAGTGCGGTCCGAGACGCCGATTTTGCGCAAGATGTGCTGCACATGCTCTTTTACGGTTTCGTAGCTGATGGAGAGGCTCTTGGCGATTTCCTTGTTGGTCAGTCCGAAAGCTACTTGGCGGAGCACTTCGGCTTCGCGTTGGGTGAGAGTCACTTCCACATCTCCGGCCAGCCGCGGGGTGGAAAGTGCTCCCGTGACGCGGCGGAGTTGTTCTCGGGTCCAGGCGCTTTCTCCGGCGGCAGCTTTCTGGATAGCGTTGACGATCTCTTCCCGAGTTGCTCCCTTGAGCAAATAGCCGCAAGCTCCCAAGGCCACTGCTCGTGCCACATAGGTGGGATTGTCAAAGGTAGAGAGGATCAGCACGGGCAACTGGGGCTTTTCCAGCTTGATCCGCCCCAAAGCTGCCAGCCCGTCTCCTTCGGTCATCCGGATGTCAATAAGAACCACATCCAGGTCGTTTTGCAGGGCTTTTTGGACCGTTTCTTCTCCGTTGGAAGCCTCGGCCACGATCTGGATGTCCGTGCCTTCCAACAAAGTGCGCAAACCTGCCCGCACCACTTCATGATCGTCCGCAATCAACAAACGAACAGACATGACCAGCCGTCCACACTCCAGTGCCAGGGCCCCTGCCCGATAGCTGCCGACGCCTCGGACAGCCAAACCCGTGTGAAAAACCTCCCACCTGTGGGGGAAATCCGCTACCACCCCCATTGTTCGGGGTTATTGTAAGAGAAACGCAATTTTTTTCCAATAAGATTCTTCTTTTTTCAGTTTTCCTGGAAATTGCCACCACCCCTCAATGCCAGCAGGACGAATGGCAGAGTGTGAGTACCACGAAATCTCCGCAACTTACGCCTACACCTACCGTGCCCCTGGGCCAAACTTGCCTTGGGCAATCCGGCTCCAAGCTGGCGGTGCTAGCTTTCTATCCAAACGAGCAAAACTCCCGCAATCTGAACAGATCGTGTGCTTGCCTTCCCACTGAAGGAACCACTTTGGGTGGCACTTTTATGACACCTACTCAAGCTAATTTTGCAAAGAGGGACAAACGCCGCTTAGTGGAAAATGTGTTCACTGTTTTCCTGCCGTGTGCTTACGCTTAATGGGTCTTCCAGAACACCCACAGGCTCGTGGCTCCCGCTGGGTATCTGAACTGGCAATTCTGCCTCACAAACTCCCGAAAGCCTGAACTTCGCCCAAGAAAGAGAACAGCCGCAGCAGTGGTCCCCTCAGAGCTGCGGGCAAGCTATCCCCCAGCCGGGCCCGGCTGGATTGAGACTCTTTACTTGGAAAGCAACAAGCCACCCCCCTCTGCAAAACTTTCCCAGAGGAGCAAAACCACTCCTTTCTCACAGGGGCGAATCACTTTGCCCCTAATCCCCAATGGTTAATTACACCACTTTTGCCAGGGACTTGGGCAACAGAACCTTTTTTTCAACGGCTGCCCCAACCCAACTCCTAGTGCCCCCTCGAGGACTCGAACCTCGAACCCTCTGATTAAGAGTCAGATGCTCTGCCAATTGAGCTAAGGGGGCCCTTGGCCGCACCGGCGGCCAGTATCCTTTACGGCACATTGCACTCAAAAGTTTAGCAATCCCTTGCCCACAGACAAGAGCCTATTTCGTGCACGATGGAGAGAAGGTGGGGACAAGTCAGGCCGACGATAGATCGGTCGCAAATTCAAGCGTGAACTGCGTTTAAGGCCGTTTTCCCAGCTACTTATACAGGGTGCAAAAAAGTGGAGAATAAGCCAAGTCCCAACGCTCTCCGCAGGGCCACTTTCTTTCCAAACAGTTAAGCAGAGGGCTCAAAGTTTCGTTGGGTCCGGAAGTTGTGGCCGTTCCGCCATTTGCCTACCCAGGGCAAGGCGGAAAAACTGTCTGCCCGTCGGGGTTCCCCATCTGGTACGCAGCACAACGCCGGTTTGAGAATCCTGATCTCTATCGGCCGCCAAAGCTTAGCTTCTATCCGAAAAGTCGGAGAACTTTCCAGCGATCGTAAGCGGCTGGAAGGGTTTTTTGGAAAGCTCGTGAGCCCAAACCCAGGCAAGTTGCGGACACTGTCCGATAGTGCCCTCCCTGAGTAGGTGGAGTGGTAAAAACGCCCCCTTTTTGCCCGTCAGCCACTTGGAGATCCTACCAATTTCGCACACAGTGAAAGACCGAGGGAAGGAGTCGGGGAGTGGACACGCGGGGGGCTGGACCCTATGGCCACCTTAAAGGAAACTTTCCGCCTGTGCTTCCTCTATTGGTAGT
>JAJRRR010000353.1 GCA_024279285.1 Planctomycetota bacterium | reverse complement strand
TCCAATGGTTCTTCTTCCGCCAAGGGGAACGGCACCTGGTGGTGGCGTTGGCCTCCATGGTGGCCAAGTACCTGAGGCAGTTGGCCATGGAAAGCTGGAACCGGTTTTGGCAAACTCACTTGCCCCATCTGCGCCCCACGGCCGGATATGCCCAGGATGCCCAACGCTTCTGGAATCAGATTGCCTCGGTCCGAAAAGCGCTCGGTTGGCCCCAACATTGGTTGTGGAGGAACCGGTGATGCGTGTGTACCTGATGCGCCACGCATGGGCAGTGCCGCAGGATCCGGTGCGCTGGATGGAAGATGAGTTGCGTCCTTTAAGTGCGGAGGGGCAACAGCGGATGCAGCGTTGGGCCCAGCGGCTGGTGCAGTTGCAAGTGCTTCCTCAGGTGATCCTTTGCAGCCCTTTGCTGCGCGCCGAACAAACCGCCCAAATCCTGGCCCAATGCCTGCCTGGCCCAGTGCCCGTGCACCGCTGCCCCGAGTTGGCACCCGGCGTGGAGCTTCCTCGGTTGCTTGAGGCCGTGCAGCCGTGGCAAGAGCAAACAATGCTTTGGGTGGGCCACATGCCAGATGTGACCGAAGTGGCTCAAGCTCTGGCCAGAGCAGGCCAGCCCGTCCCTCAAGGTTTCTCTCCCGGAGCCCTGTTGGTGCTGGAATTTGAACACCAGATCGCTCCCGCCCAAGGACAAGTCATCCAGTTCTTGGACCCCCAGCAGCAAGGAATCTAGGTCCAGTCGTGGTGATCAGGAGCAATTCCACATCCAGCACGCCCCCAATATCGGCGGCTCCCAGCCCCCTTTGTTCGAATTGTCCGAAGCCAGAAGAGAAAAGAGCATTGCTCCTTTCCGAAAAAGCTGTGTTGGCTTGAAAGGATGGGATGGCAGGAATCCATCACTTCACATAACCAGAAACTCCTCCAGTGCCGAGCGATCCAGGCCGGAATAGGAACCTGGTTCGCGCGGAACGGCGAGCATGGCTTCACTTCCGGGAGCCAAAGAGCTTCCCCCCGGGGGATGTTCCCAGGCTTGGGTGGTAAGGAGCATGGGACGGCTGAGGGACTTTTCGGCAGCGGTCAGGTGCACGGCCACGGCCACCGCCGGAGACCACGCCCGACGCAAGTCCAACATCACCGGCACCCCAGCCGCTTCGGCCACCGCCACACACCGCCGTAGTTGAAGCCATCCTCCTAACCGGAACGGATCCAAAGCCAAGCCATCCACGGCCCGCTGGGCCGTCAGCTCAAACACCTGTTGGGGACTTTGCACATCTCGGGCAACCCAAACCGGAACAGGACTTCCGGACCGAAGGGTTTGCCAACTTTGTGGATCGTCCTGCCCGGTCAGGTCCAAAACACAAGCCACCAAAGGCAAGAGCTGCTTGGGCCAGGTCCAGCGGGAAGGCGGAGGAGTTCCTTGGGCATCCAGGACCACTTGAAGTGAGGCCCGGCGAGGGACCAGGGCTTGTTCCCATTGGCTCCACACTTCAGGCGGCTTCCAGGGGGCTGGGAGCACCAGGGTGCGGAACCCCCGGTCCAACCACTGTCCCAAAGCCGTGCCCGGTGCAGATTCCTCCCACGAACCCCAGGAAACCTCCAAAGCCAGGGGCACTTGTGCCCGATAGGCCCCTCCCCAAAGCACATAAAGCGGAACTTGCAACGCAGCGGCAAGCGCGCTACAGAGAGCCGATTCCACCGCCAGGCGTACCTGCGAGGGCACCGAGGCCAGCAACATGTGGAGTTCTTCCACTTGGGCCAGCTCATATCCGGCCAGGAGGCTTCGTAGTTGCTGGACTTTGGGGGGCACTTGTTCAGGCGGCCAGGGGCAGGGGCAGTCTCCCCAACCTTCGGCTCCCCGAGGTCCCAAAGCCCGAAACAACAACTGGCCCCCGTCGTCCCCAGGCCCGGGCACCCAATACCATTCCTGATCTTGCAGATACATGGGACCACCGTCCCGGATTCAATTCCTGCTATCCCCCGGTCAGGCCCTCCAACTCCAACAGGCGCAACTGCTTGGGCAAGGGGAAAGTGACATCTTCACTGCGCACTTCGTGCTCTTGCACTTCAGCTCCATAGCGGCGGACCAACCACTGCACGCACCGCTGCACCAGCACTTCCGGCGCGCTGGCTCCTGCGGTCAGCAGGACGGCTTGAGCCCCTTGGAGCCATTGGGGTTGGATGTCCTCGGGTCCGTCGATCAAGTAGGCCGGAACGCCGGCATCGCGGGCAATCTCACACAAACGTTGGCTGTTGGAGCTGTTCTGGCTTCCCACCACCAAGCACACATCGCATCGGGGAGCCAACACCTTGACGGCTTCCTGGCGGTTTTGCGTGGCATAGCAGATGTCTTCCTTGGGCGGACAGACCAGCTTGGGAAATCGCTGCTTGAGTCGGGCGATGATCCGTTGGGCGTCGTCCACCGAAAGGGTGGTCTGCGTCAAACAAGCCACACGGTCCGGATCGGGCACTTCCAACTGGTCCACTTCTTCCTCACTTTGGACCAGCCGGATAGCCTGGGGAGCCTCGCCCATCGTGCCCACCACTTCGTCGTGCCCTTCGTGTCCGATCAGAAAGATGGTGTAGCCTTCGCGGGCAAAGCGGACTGCCTCCAGGTGGACTTTGGTCACCAGAGGGCAGGTGGCGTCAATGGTTTTGAGGTTTCGCTGTTGGGCCACTTGGCGCACTTGAGGGGAAACTCCGTGGGCGGAGAACAACAAGGTGGCCCCAGGAGGAACCTGCTCCAGGTCCTCCACAAACACCACCCCTTGTCGGCGAAACCGCTGCACCACATGCTTGTTGTGCACGATTTCGTGATAGACATAAATGGGCGTGCCAAACAGCTCAATGGCCCGCTCCAAGGTCTCTATGGCCATGTTCACTCCGGCACAAAACCCCCGGGGACGAGCCAACAGGATTTTCATGGCTTGGGCCTTTTGCTGCGAGAACTCCGGTGAGAGCTACCTGCTGGAACGCGACTGCCTGTATCATACTCCCCTTGTTCGGCCTGGGCCACCCAGCCTTGGGGAGTTGGGACCTGGGCCCCAACAGGATTACCGCTAAGCTACAAAGGCCAGGTAGTAAAAAACCCAACCGGTGATGGCTGTGAGGGTCATCCCCCAACTGGCCACCCAGGCCCAACGACGGTGCCAGCGACTATGGGGACCGGGGCACGGAGGGTGATCAAAGTTGCGCCATGCTCGCACCAAAACCACAAACCACAACACCGTGGTGGTCACCGCAACGGCCAAGTGCACCCCCAGAACCCAGTTCACCCCTCCTGAGGCATAATAGGGCGAAGGCTCAGCCAGATGGGTCCAGCCGTGCAGTCGCACATCCACTTCAAAAGCCGTCACGGCCACTGCCAACACTACGCCCAGCAAAAGCTGAATGCGCTTATGCCACAGATAGTTCCGCTTGACTCGCACCAGGTAGATGCTCCCGGCCAAGGTGGGCAGCACCACCAGCATGGCCACCACCACCAGGTCCAACATGAACGAGGCCCGAGTGCCCAAAAATCCGTCCATGCCAACAGGCTCCCTCCTGGGGGAAAGGTTGCCATGTGTTTTCGGCAGGAAAGTTTGGAAAAACTTGTGATGATTGTAGAACACCCGAGGAGGAAACCAAACCCCGACTTTTCCCGGCACTCCCCAAGTTTCTTGGAAGCTGGCAAAATCAACCCGTGCCCGGCGGTAAAATGCAATCAGGAAAGCCAGAAACCTGGGAGAATAAAATCGGAGCCGGGGACGGTCGGGAAATAACCAGCTCAAGCACCAGCGAACTAACTCGCAGCAGGCCGAGTGGCGGAACTGGAAGACGCACGGGACTTAAAATCCCGGGGGCCGCAAGGCCCGTGGGGGTTCGAGTCCCCCCTCGGCCACTGACACTCAACCCTTCTTTCCTTTTGTGGCTTGTCCCTGGGCCGGGATTTGATACTAATGGGGCCAAACTTGCTTCCCTGGGCTTCCAGGCCCCCAAACGCTCCCCTTTCCCACTCCCTCAGGAGGAAGGCTTATGCAACTGGGTTTCGTCTCGGCCATCTTGCCCGATCTGTCGTTGGAGCAGGTGCTTCAGTTTGCCCAACAAGAGCAGTTTGACTGCGTGGAGCTGATGTGTTGGCCACCGGGTCGGGCGGATCGGCGCTATGCCGGGGTGACCCACATCGATGTCACCGACTTTTCCCAGGCTCAAGCCGACGATGTCAACGCCCTGTGCGAAAAGTACCAGGTGCAAATCTCGGCCTTGGGCTACTATCCCAACATCCTCTCTGCAAACACCGAAGAAGCCGAGCTGGCCAAAAGCCACTTGCAACGGGTGATCCGGGCGGCCCAACTGTTGGGTCTGTCCCGAGTCAACACTTTCATCGGGGCCGACCACCGCTTGCCCCCGGAGGAAAACTTCCAACGGTTCCGCCAAGTCTGGCCCGATCTGGTCAAGTTCGCCGAAGATCACCAGGTGCGATTGGGCATTGAAAACTGCCCGATGCTTTTCACCTTGGACGAATGGCCTGCCGGGAAAAACCTCGCTTACAGCCCTCGCATCTGGCGGCAGATGTTTGAGGAGATTCCCAGCGCCAACTTCGGGCTCAACTACGATCCTTCCCACATGATTTGGCAAATGATGGATTACATTGAGCCCATCTATGAGTTTAAAGACCGCATCTTCCACACCCACGCCAAGGACATGAAAATTGACCGCCGCAAGCTCAACGAAGGAGGGATTTTGTCCTTGGGCTGGAGTGTGCCCAAACTGCCAGGGCTGGGGGAAGTGGATTGGGGCCGGTGGATTTCCGCACTGACCGACATCGGCTACCAAGGACCTGTGTGCATTGAAGTGGAAGACCGTTCCTTTGAACACTCCCTCCAGGCCCGGAAACTGTCGCTTCGCATCTCCCGAAATGTCCTGCGACCCCTGATCGGCTAGGGGAGCTTGGCAGGTTGCTTTTGGGAAGCCGGGGGTTGCCAAGGCACGCGGCCCCCCTGTTGGATCTGGCGGCGAAGCAAGGCGGCCAGTTGACGCAGTTTTTTCGGAGCTTGTCGGGCCAGATTGCGTTGTTCTCTGGGATCATGTTTCAGGTTGTAAAGCTCCAGGGGGGCATAGGGGGAGTTTTGCAACAGCTTCCACGGGCCGAGGCGCACCGCTTCGATGGTCTTGCCTCCAAAGGCAAGCCCTCCTTCGCGTCGCACGAAATACAGGGGTCGTTGAGGCCAGGGCTGCGACTTGCCCAGCAAAGCCCCAAGGAAACTACGCCCGTCAATCCCCTTAGGCACCTCCACTCCAGCAGCTTCCAACACCGTGGGAAACAGGTCCATGGAGAGGAGGAGTTGGTTTAGTTGAGTTCCGGGCTGGATTTTCCCAGGCCAGCGTGCCACGGCTGGCACGCGCAGGCCCCCTTCGTACATCGTCCCCTTGCCAGCTCGCCAAGGTCCGTTGTTGGCTCCAGCCGAAAGCTGGCCCCCGTTGTCAGAGGTGAAAATGACCAAGGTGTTTTGGGCCAGGCCGGTCCGATCCAGTGCTCCCAGCACCT
>JAJRRR010000352.1 GCA_024279285.1 Planctomycetota bacterium | reverse complement strand
TGTGTCTATCTACTGCCACCGGAAAGACCCGAGTTTGGGCCCTGGCTCGCTTTCGGTTTCTGGAGTTCGGAGAAGATTGCGCTTGGGCAGAAGTCGGGGCTTGGCTCTTGCTCCACTGACTGCGTCGTGGACGCGAATACCGGGGGCGCAACTTCCGCAACTCCACCAAAACCAGATAGCGCCCCTGGTCCAAAAGCTGATAGCCCTGGGGACGCAGGCGCTGGTTGATCAATTCAACGGCCTGTTGCCGGGTCATGGGCCGCACTTGGGTGCAAGTGAACCGCCCCGGTGGTGGCTGATCCATGATCAACACGGAGCGGGTTTGTTGGGCCAGACGGCGAAGCACCTGCGCCCAGGGAGCATTGGCCGCATAGAGAACCACTTGGTCTTGGGAAGCAGTGGGGGCGTGGGAAGCGGATTTGGACTTTGGCTCCGAAGCCGGAGAGTGAGAACCCGAGAGCCCGTCCCATGCAATCCCCAGCGCCACACTCAGCAAGCAACTTCCCAGTGCCCAGCGTACCCACAGCGCGTATTTGGCAGCTTTCATTGGATCCCTCGTTGTTGCTTATCTCAGGCGTAGTTCCACAGTCGGTTCTCCTTTTGCTTGCGGCCCTGGGTTGCTCCGAGTTGCTACACATGCACCACCCTGGAACCAAGAAGTGCCGTTAAAGGCACCCTAATCGTTCCAGCCGTTTTCATCGGCAAAGTTTGCCAAGGAATAAAGCCGAAGTTTTGGACTCAAAAGGCAGCATTGCAGTCACAGGGGCCAAGCCTTTCTTGGGGCCAGCAGCTTGAGAGCCGGGGGAAAGAAGCGTGGGTCGGCAGAGAAGGGGACGGGCTTCAGGCCGCGAGAGTTTTCCGGCTTCGGTGTTGGAGAATCCACTGAGCGGCTTGGGCGAAGTCGTCCACCACTTGGGCCGCTTCGTGGCGGAGGTGTTTTTCCCATTGCGTGCCGTAGCCGGTTCGCACTAGCAACCCGGGCACTCCTAGCCGGAGAGCCAGATGCACATCACAAGGCTTGTCTCCCACCACGATGGCATTTCGGGGATCCAGACCCAAGTCCCGAGCTGCTTCCAGCACCAAGCCGGGCTGAGGTTTGCGACAGGGGCAGTGCTGGTCGGGGCGATGGGGGCAGTAGTAAATCCCTTGCACTCCCACCCCAGCAACCGCCAGGAGTTGGTCCAGGCGTTGGTGGACTCGGGCCAGTTGGGCGTGATCCATCCGACCTCGCCCCACCGCCGACTGATTCGTGACTACCACCACGGGAACTTCCCCTCGGGCAAGCAACCGCAAGCCCTCCACCACACCGGGGAGCAGCTCCAGTTGCTCCGGCCAGGTCAAATAGTGACACTCGCGCACCAAAGTGCCATCCCGATCCGCCACCACCCAAGTACTCTGGCTGGTTGGCACTTCCACCGCCCAGGCTCCCAAACGCCGTGTGTGTGGATTCATGGCACAGATGCTCCTTGGGTAGTTAGCTCAAAGCCGGAGTGTCCATGGAGCCGAAGAACTCTTGGGCCTGGTAGAACGCCTCAGGAACTCCGATGTCCAGAAATCGGGCCCGAGTGGGATACCCCCCCAAAAGTCCCTGGGCACACCACGAGGGGAAGACCTCTTTTTCCAACGACAAGGGGACCTGAGCAGGAATCTGATCCAGCAGAGCCCGATCAAACAGGTACACGCCTGCGTTGATCAGCCCAGGCCCCAGCCCAGGACGCTTTTCTTCAAACGACAAAATCGTGTTGTCGCTGCCCAAGCTCACCCGGCCAAACCGATCCGTGTTTTCCTGGTACACCAGCAACAAAGACCCGGCAAACCGACTGTGCCGGTGCCAGTGAACAAAGTGGGTCAAAGGACCGTCCAGGAAACTGTCGCCATTGAGCACCAAAGCCCAAGGGGTGCGCACCCGAGAGGCGGCCAGCCGCAAGGCCCCTGCTGTGCCCAAGGGTTGTTGCTCTCGGGAATACTCCAGCTCCAAGGTGGCGTAGCGAGAGCCCAGGATCTTTTCCACCTTTTGGGCCTGATAGCCAGTGCACAGCACCACGCGACTTGTGCCGAGCTGGACAAGCTGATCCAGCAGGTAGTGGATAAAGGGTCTTCCGGCCACAGGAGCCAGCACTTTGGGCTCATCGGGGAGCACTTTGCGCAGTCGGGTTCCCAGCCCTCCGGCCAGCACCACAGCCGTGATTTCTTCCAACAAGTGATTGGGAGCCCAAGGCGTTTCCATCGCCAGGATCCTTGGGTTGGGGGAGCAGGGGGCACCCAGGCACTAGGCAGCTTTGACTTCTGGGGAGTTTTTCCAAGCCAGGCGAGGAAGCATCCGGTAGCCTTTGATTAGCTCCTGGATACCTTCGTCCAGGGAGCGTCGGGCTTCAAAGCCGGCTTGACGCAAGCGTTGGTTGGAAACGATGTAGTTCCTTCGGTCCGGGTCGGAGCCGACTTCGGCAAAGTGGTAGTAGAAGTTGGGCACATATTGCTTGATCTTGGCCGCCAGCTCGGCTTTGGACAAATTGGCTTGGTCCAGGCCCAAATTGTACGGACGGCCCGACATCGTCTCAGCGTGACGAATGCAATGAATCATGCAATCGGCCACATCCCGAACATGCACATAGTTGCGTTTGAAATCCTTTTCAAAAATGCACAACTGCCCCCCCGATACGGCAGCAAACACAAAGTGATTGACCAGCAAATCCAGCCGCATCCGTGGCGACATGCCAAAGACCGTAGCCAGGCGTAAGGCGATGGTGTTGGGATGGGCCAGCACTTCCTGCTCGCCTTGGACTTTGGTCTGTCCGTAGAGGGAGATGGGCCGCAAGGGAGTTTCTTCGGTGCAGTAGATCTGTCCCGTGGTGGTCCCATAGCCGCTGTTGGTGTTGGGATAAATGACCAGTTGTCTGGAGGAACGCAGTCGCATCAACAGACGGATGGCTTCCAGATTGACTTGCCGAGCCAACCACGGATCGGCCTGGCAGGCGTCGGCTCCCACGAGGGCAGCTAACGGGATAATGACATCCGCCCCCGCCACCACGCGACGCATCAACTGCTCGTCCCGAACATCGCCCCGAACAAAATCAAACTTCGGATGGGCGCACAGGTGGTTGAGGCTTTGCTGTCCGTACATCAAGTTGTCCAGGGCCAATACTTCAAAACCTGCATCCAGCAGGTGCTCGCACAAAATAGATCCGATGTATCCGGCACCGCCGGTCACCAACACCCGCTCGGCCATCCCAAGGGACTCCTTTCCCAATGCGTGTCTTTTCTGATTTGGACGAGGGCCGGACCTGTCTTAAGGAAAACCGGTTCATACCGGCAGAGTGCTAGCGAGGTCAAGAGCAATTAGAAACCCGAGGCCAAAGCTGCCGAGGGCAGTCGCCAAGCCAGCTTGCCGCTTTGGCCGGGCCATCGCGTTGCTCCAGCCTTCAAGGCGTAAGGTAGAAAACCGCCCAAGAAAGCCGCCACACAGAGGATTTGACTCCTGCAATTCCCAACCACTGGCAACAGTGGATTTTGCTCAAAATGCGGATTGTGCAGTCCGTTGCCCTAGCCCCAGGAGGGGGCAAAAGTGGGCCGTGGAACAAGCTATGTTTGAGCATGAAAAGCAAGCATGCTTGCCGAGGCCAGAAGGCGGAATGGAGCAAGGGCCGCCCGTGCCCAGCCTGGCTACGCTGGCTGGGCCGGAGGGGATGGTATGGACTGAGCTGGCCGTGGCGGTGGACCCAATTGGCCTGGTGGGAAACCCAAGGGCAAGCTCCCATCGTCGTGTTGTTCTACCACCGAGTGAGCGACTCCCCCAGCGTGCCGTGGACCGTCTCCACGGGGGCGTTTCAGCGCCACTTGGACTGGCTGGCTGCCCGGTTTGAGTTGGTTTCTCTAAACGAAGCCCAGCGTCGCATTGCGCAAGGAGTGAACTATCGCACGGCCGTGGCGATTACTTTTGACGACGGCTATGCCGAAAACTGCGAGTTTGCCATCCCCTTGCTCCTACAGCGCAAGATTCCGGTTACCTACTTTGTGACATTGGGACCAATTTTGCAGCGAAAACCGTTTGCTCACGATTTGCGATTCTCTCACCCTCCTTGGCCCAACACGGTGGCCCAACTACGCCAAATGGCCCAAGCCGGAGTGGAAATCGGCTCTCATACCCACACCCACGCAGACCTAGGCCGGATTGGTTCTCGGGAACGCCTTTGGGACGAAGTGGTAGGAGCCACCCTGCGACTGGAAGACCTGATCGGACAGCCCGTGCGGTGGTTCGCTTTTCCTTTTGGACAATGGCGCAACTTGCATCCTGCGGCTTTTCGGTTGGCCTGGGAAGCCGGGCTTCGGGGAGTGTGCAGTGCCTATGGGGGCTATAACTTCCCCGGAGGCGATCCTTTCCACCTTCAACGCTTCGGGGCCGAAGAAGACCTGATGCGGATCAAGTTGATTTGCAGCGGTGAGCCTCGCTACCAGGGCCGGTTTCCGCCGTTCCCTTATGTCCAGCCATCCTCCTCTGCCCAACCGCTCCCATCCTGCGGAGGTCTCCAAGGATGAACCGCTCTCCAGAAGACAAAGTGTTTGTCCGCAGGAGTTGGGCACCTACCACATTGGCCCAAAGCGTGCTCTTGCTCCTGCTGGCCAACCTGGGAGCCAAAGTGTTCGGCTTTCTGCGCAGTGTGTTCACCTGTCGTTTGCTGCCTGAGGAAGAACTAGGGCGTTGGGATCTGGTCTATGGATTCATCCTGCTGGCTGCTCCAGCGGTGATGTTGGGCATTCCCGGCTCCTTGGGTCGCTATCTGGAACACTTTGCCAAGCGCCAAGTGTTGTGCCGCATGCTCCAGCACATTTTGATCATCCTAGGCGTACTAACTCTCCTTGGCACAGTCGGGCTGATCTTGGGAGCCGAACCGGTGGCGTGGCTGTTGCTGCGCTTGCCCCAACAGCGGCCTTTGGTGCTGTGGACGGCAGGGGCTTTGGCACTCGCCATGTGGTTTTTCATCTTTCAGGAAATCTTCGGCGGACTGCGCCGTTTTCAGCTTGTGGCCACGCTTCAGGCACTCCAAACGGTGCTGTTTATGGTGCTGAGCTTGGGGCTTTTGCTTTGGCACCCCGGGGCCGAATCGGTGCTGGCAGGGTTCGCCTTCTCCTGTGCCGTGGGAGTGCTGTTGGGAGCGTGGTGGCTGTGGAGGCTTTGGCCCCAATTGAATCAAGAAGAACTCCCCCAACCCCTAAGCCCCCTGTGGCGAAAAATGATGCAGTTTGCCCTCTGGGTGTGGATAACCAACTGGCTGACCAATCTGTTTCAAGTGCTGGATCGCTACATGCTGGTACACCTGAGCGGGCTGAAGCCCCAAGCCGTGCTGGCCCAAGTGGGCAACTATCACGCAGCCTGGATTCTGCCTCTGGTGGTGGTGAGCCTGGGCGGTACGGTCAACTCAGCCCTGGTGCCTCATTTGAGTCGGGATTGGGAACAAGGCCATCGGGCCCGAGTGCAACGAACTCTCCTGCGCACCATCCGCCTGGGAGCAGTGGTGCTCACCTTGACTGTGGCAGCCATCGTGGGAGGAGCATGGCTGCTTTATGATGTGGTGCTGGAACACAAATACTCCCTAGCGCTGCCGATCCTGCCTTGGATCGCCGCTCTGGCTGCGTGGTCGGTGCTGGCGATGCTGGTGGGCTGCTACTTGTGGTGTGCCGAGCGTGCCGGATGGGAAACAGGGGCCGTGGCCTTGGCCCTTGTGAGCAACGCCCTGCTCAATGCTCTGCTGATCCCTCGTTGGCAGCTTCATGGGGCCGTAGTGGCCACCACCACTAGCCATCTGGTGTTGCTGGTCGTTTTGGGCCTTATGGCTCAACGGCTGGGACTGCCGATGTCGTGGAGAAGCTGGGTACTCCTGCTGACCCCAGGCAGTGTGCTATTAGGACCAGTGGCTTTGGGCCTCGTGGGAGCGTGGCTTGTGGCCGATCTGCTATGGTTGCGGCTGCTTTTCCCGTGGCACGATCGGTGTTATTTGGAAGCCTATCTGGGACGCCTTTGGCGTCGTGTGGGCAAGCTGGCAAGTTCGGACTCTCCTGCCTCGTCCCCAAAGGTCAAAAGCTGGGAACCGAGCAGCTACTGATGCCAAGGGCCTACAAAGGGTTCATAAAACCTCTGCCACTGGCGACGGAACCAGACCGGGGAGCTTGGATGGCCTTGTTGGCCCAAGGCGTCCACGGCTACCACATAGTAGCGTCGGGTGACTCGTCCTGCCTGGGGATCTTCAAACTGGGTTTGAGTCAACGGCCTGGAAGTCAACGGGCGCACCAGCGAGCCCCGAAACCGACCATCCATGCGAAACACCAAATATCCTTGCAATCGCTGTTCGGGATTAGGTTCCCACTTCAGAAGGCACTTTTGCCCTTCCTCTCGTGAGAACACATACTGCACCGGCGAGGGAATCGTCAGCACCGCAGGCGAGGGACCACTGAGCACGCCCAAGGCATTGATCGCCACCACCCGATAGGCATATACGCCCCAGGGATAGGGTTTGCCCTCGGGCACCAGATGGGGAGGCCCAAATCGGGACTGAAACACCGGCTGGTCCACCTCCCGGACCACTTGGCCTAGGTCCACCGAGGTATCAAGGAATCGCGTTTCCGTCACCGGCTCCGCTGTGATGGTTTCAAACTGGCCCACGGCCCGAATCGCTCCCACCGCCGGCCATTCCATCGGGGGGGTTTGCTCCTGGATGCGCTTGAGTTGCTGGTTGCTATACACCGCCACCGAAGCGCGTTGTACAAGGTAGCCAACCACATCTTGTCCCCCCGGCGGAGGTTCCCATTGCAATAGCACCCGAGAAGGAGAAAGGACCGAAACGGCCAGCCGCTCCACCGCTCGAGGTTGTGCTCGGAGCAAACCGCTGGCTCGGCCAGGGCGTCCTTGCCGGTCCACACAACGAACCCGATAAAAGGCAATCCCCCGACGAGCTTGCATCCGATGCCGAAATGACCGAGCTTGGACTTCCAGTCGGGCCAAAGGGCGCAACTTGGCCAACCAGGGTTTGGTCCCTTGGCCCCCTAGCACCTCTACGGCCGCAGCCCCCGCGGGAACCCGATCCCAACTGATCACCACTTCTCTCTCGGCGGTGGTTTTCAGACGCAGTCCCGAGGGCGGATCCAAGCGATTGGATTCATGAAGTTGAGCGGGGGAACGATAGGTCCAAATTTGCTGTTCCCGAGGACGGTTGCCAACTCGTCGGGTGCAGTTTTCCAGCAGGACGAGTTTGAGATCCGGAGCGTAGAGGATTCCTCGGGCCCGATTGCCCGTGGGATCCGGCTCTTGAGGCGGATTGGCTTTTTCCCACCGATTGGCTCCCACATCGTAAAGCCAGGTTTCCAAGCGATGTCGGGCTTGTTCCCGATGGCCTGTGGTCACCTTGATCACTGCCACCATCTTGCCCGAAGACTCATCGTAGCACAGCACAGCATCGTTGCGGTTAGCGGGTGGGCTAGGCTCAGGACGCCGACGCTCCCAACGGTTCTGTCGCACAGAATAAACCCATGTGTAGGGATCGTCGCTGAATTGGGCCCCAAACAATACATGAACCCGATGACGCACATCATAGGCCATGTTTCCGGCGCTTCGGAACGGGGGTTGCTCAGGGGGGTTCATTCGGGTCCACTGGTTGGTGTAGGGATCATAAATCAGCGTCCCTTCCCGGCTCCCTTCGCCGCCAAATAAAACCACCACTTCAAACTCCTCGTCCCAAGAAGCACACCGCAACGGATGCACCCGAGGAGCAGGCAGCGGACGGTGATTGGTCCAGAGATTTCGGGCCAGGTCGTAACTCCACACGCTGGAGTTGTTCAAATAGATTTCCCGAAACCACTGCCAACCGTGATTGCCACTAAAAGCAGGAAAACGGATATAACGGCCAAGCACAGGGTCATAAACATTCTGCTGGGCACAACACACCCCCGGAGGAGAACAGTTGGGCAACATGAGCTGCCAACGACTGGTGCGCGGGTCGTAAATCCACACCTCGGAGCCTTGTTCGCCGCCACCGCCCTGGTTGTGCCCCCCGTAGCGAATCAGCACCTGATGCTTGCGGTCATAGACGCAGGCTCCTTCATAGCCCAGCCGAGGCGAAGGCGGTCCTTGGGGCAAAGGGCTGCGCTTGACCCAAGTGTTAGGCTCCTGCACCAGCTCTTGAGCCCCTATTGGCTCCTTGGAGCTTTGCACTGCCAGAGCACACACCACAAGCAACCATCGGGAAGCCTGCACTCTCATGACCGAAGACCTTGGGTGCAAGGGTCAGAGCGTTTTCAGATACTCCAGCACTGCGCGGCGTTGTTCTGGAGTCAGAGGGTCGGCAAAACGATGTCCTTGGGCACTTTTGCCTCGCTGGCGGGTGTCGTACCACTGGCGGCGCTCCCAGCGTGAAAGCCCCTTGGGCATCTCTGGGCTTTCTACGATCACCAGCCCCACCCGATCAGGATCGTAGCCCTGAGGATCGGCCCGCTTCCACACCACCGGTCTTTGGTCGGGATGCAACACATGCCACAGCGTAGGCACCGAGCCATTGTGGAAGTAGGGAGCCGAAGCCCAAATCCCATCCAGCGGCGGTGCCACATACCCCTGCGGCTCCTCCACCACCGGGAGCTTCCCATAGTGGGCAAACCAACTCTGTCCGTACTGGCGACGGTATTCCCGACTCAGGGCCTGAAGCCGCACCGGATCTGTGCCCACCTCCTCCAATGGAACCACGCGGTTGGGGTACTTCCCCCCGGGCCCGTAGGTCCCATGACATCGCGCACAATGACGCCGAAACACCTGCTCCCCCGGCCGGGCTAGGTGA
>JAJRRR010000351.1 GCA_024279285.1 Planctomycetota bacterium | reverse complement strand
GTTTTGGTCGTGGCGATCAACTCTCCGGAGCCGACGATACTTCCGGCGATGATGAGCCCTGGGCCAAGTTGCTTGAGCGTTTCCCACCACCCTTGGGGTGGGGATTGAATGGTGGAGGGTTCTGAACTGGGTTGAGATGGGTTCATGCGACCGAAACTGCTTTGGCTCCAACGATACACTCGCCAGTGTGCCAATCCTGATGCACCCTAACGCAAAGCCACCTGGGGTTCAAATTGATTTCGGGGGTTGTTTCCTTCAAGGCTTTCTTTTCCGGCCCACACCTGCTCGCCTTCTGTTCCACCCTCAGCCCGTTTTGTCCTGCCGGGGCACACCGAGAGAAGCCAATGTGTTGGGTGCAAGCAAACAGAGCTATTTTGCCCATAATTGGTTTGCTAGCAGTACTTGATTTGTTCAACGAATTGACGCCGCGGGGGTAACGAAAGTAGAATAAAGGGCCGCGTTCTTATTGGTGCAAAAGCCCTAAAAGCGAATGTTTCCGGGCTGGGGCATTCGGTCCTGGGTAGGAAAACGGGGTGGACCGAAGCTCGTGCCCGGATTTCCCCAGGTGGAGAGTTGGCCTGGGGAGAGTGTACCACTGGGGCAGCGGTGCCCAAAAAGGCACGGTGATGCTGCGTCTTGGCAGCAGATCCCGGGACATTCCTAGCCTGCTGAGGGCTTTTAGTGCCCAAAGGCCAGTTCTGTGTGCGCTGGCCAGCGTCCGGGACCAAGGAAGAAGTTGTGCCTTGGCCACCCGGGGGGCGCGTTGTCCCAAGCCACGCTTTGCCCTGGCCCAGCGAGGGAAAACGATGGCTTACTTTGGAGACAACCTGCGACGCCTCATGGCGGCCAAAAACCTCACTTTGAATGAAGTGGCCCGACGCAGTGGTTTGGATGTTCGCACCGTGCATGGGATACTGAACAATCCTCGGGCCCGACCCCATGCTCGCACCCTGCACAAACTGGCCCAAGGATTGGCCGTGCCTGTGGAAGAACTGTTTCAAAACCCCGCCGCCTTGTCCACTTCGGCTGTGGCCCGAGGAACCAATCCTCTTATCCAACGCATCCTCAAAGAACAGCCAGAGCTGTTTGACGGTTGGGAAAGTGCAGATTTCCATCACCTGGTTCAATTCTCCGACCGCTACAACATCCAGCATCCTCCTGAGCTGCTTCAGTTGGTCAACTCCATCAATCGCATTCGCCAACTGTATCCTGAAATCCTGACCATCTTGATGAGTTCATACGGAACGCTGTTTGTCAAAGTGGTGGAGAGTTTTTCGGCAATTGTAGAAAAGGACCAGGAGATCATTCCCTAAGAGGCAGGTTCCTCGTGGGCTTTGCGTCCCAGTAAAAACACTCCGGCCGCCAACGCCGCCGAACCCAGAGCCAAGCCCCACCAAGGTGAGACTCCCCAACCACTGGGCAAAGTGCCAAAGAGCACCGACACCACTGCCGTGAAAACGGCATAGGGCAACTGGGTCCACACATGCTGCATGTGAGGACAACCGCTGGCCAACGAAGCCAACACGGTGGTGTCGGAGATGGGAGAGCAATGATCTCCAAAGATGGAACCGGCCAGCACCCCAGCCACCGAAGCCAAGAACACACTCTCCTGGCCCGTGGGCAAGGTACCTTCGGCAGCCAACAAGGCATGAGCGGTGGGAATCACCAAAGGCATCAATATCCCCATCGTGCCCCAGCTTGTGCCCGTGGCAAACGACACTCCAGCGGCCAACAAAAACACCACCGTGGGCAGCCAGGACACAGGCAGGTGCGTTTGGAGCAATCGGGCCAGATAGCCGCCGGTGTTTAGATGTTCCGCATCCGTCACCAGGCGCAGGGCCGAAGCCAACCACAGAATCACCAACGCCGGAGCCACCTGAAAAGCGCCTTCCACGGCAGCCTGGGCACATGCTTGGGCACTCAGGAGCCTTTGGATTCGCAGCATGGTCCAGGCGCACACCAAGCCCCCCAACGCTGCATACACCAGAGAAGCATATGCATCCCCCTGGCGGATGCACTCCCACCACGACGCAGTACCCCTTTGAGCCGGGGGCAAGCGATACCACCCGGTCCAAGCCAACAGCAGCAAGGTGAGTCCCAACACCACCAACACCGGCACCAGGGCGTTGTACCATCGGGGTTCCGGCCCTGAGGTGTGTGGAGCCGGAGCAGAGCCTTCAGGCGGGAGGTTGTCCGAGCCACTCAAGGCGCTCTGCTCTGCTCGGAGCATCCTCCCCCAGTCCCGAGTGCTCCATGCCACCAGCCCCACCAGAACCAACGCCAGAAGCGGATAGAACCGATAAGGGATGGTTTGCACGAACAAGTCAAAAGGGTTGGGCAGGTAGCCTTGGGCAAATTTCAGTCCGGCCAGTCCCTGGCTCATGTAGCCTACCTCAGCAGCCACCCAAGTGGAAACCAAAGCCAACCCGGCCACTGGAGCAGCGGTGGAGTCAACGATATAGGCCAGTTTTTCTCGGGAAATGCGCAAGCGGTCATACCACGGGGCCAAAGTGGTACCCAGCAGCAGGGTGTTGGCATAGTCGTCAAAAAACACCACCAGTCCCAACACCCAACCGGCCAGTTGGCCTCCGCGTCGGGAACGGATGCGACGGGTGAGCAACTCTACCAGGGCTTGCATTCCTCCGCCCCGATGCATCAGCCCTACCATGCCGCCCATCAGGGAAGTAAACACCGCAATTCTCAAGAAATCCTCTTGAGCCAAGGCGGCCCAAAGAAACTCCTCGGCCGTGGCCACGGTGATGCGGACAGGATGAGGCCAATACAAAATGACCGCCCCGGCAAACACCGAAAGCACCAGTCCCCATACCACGCGACCACTCAGGATCGCCACGGCGATGGCCACCACCGGGGGCAACAACGACCACGCTCCCCAAGACTCTGCGGCTCCGGAGGAGCCTGCTTGAGCCCAAGCCGCCGAGCAACACCATGCCCAAACGGCCAGAAGCGCAACGGGCAAAACGAAGGATCGGACCAGGGCACGTTGGCGCGGTGATGTGGGGCACCTGGCCCATGGGCCTGATCCCGACGCTGCGAAGGGGCTGTGGCCCGGAGAGGCTGAGGGATCAGAAGGACGAACCGCGAGGGCCGTGTGCCTATCCACACCTCTCCCCGATGCAGTTGGACTATCCGCCACAGGTAGCATAGACCCATTCCCATTCCTCGCCCGGCTTGTTGCCCACTGAAAAACGGATCAAAGATCTGCTGTGCTGCCGATTCTGGCACTCCCGGCCCGGTGTCTTCCACCATCACGGCCGTAATCCATGGCTGGTTCTTGTCGGCGATAGGCTCTACGGACAGCACTTCCGCAGGCAGCGTGTCTGAAGCAAAATAGCGAACCCGACCCGCTTGAAGTTGCAGGTTTTCTAATCGTTGAGAAGTAAAAGTGGTGGCCCAAACTCGTACCGCTCCATGAGAACCGGCTGCCACGACGGCATTGTCCACCAAAGCCCCCAGCGCAAGAGCCCATTGGGAACGATCTCCATGCAACATAAATCCCTCAGGCACCTGAAAACTCAACTCCACTTGGCGTCCCTGGGCCCAAGAACCATACTGCTCCCGAAGTTCCTCTAGCAACTCTGAGAGTGAAAACCACTGGAGCTGGGGGGCGGGCATTTGGGCATAGAGGGCCAGTCCGGCGATCATACGATGGGCCCTTTGGGCCTGAGCCCAGATGGTTAGCAGATGTTGGCGCAGGTGAGGGTCGGAAGTTTGGTTCAGAGCCAGTTGGGCCCTGCCTGCTATCACCGCCAAAGGATTGTTGATCATGTGGCCAGCCCCTGCCGCCCAGTGCAACAGGGATTGTTGCTTGGCTTGGGCAAGCTGTTGTTTCCAGCGGCGTCGGGCATGCAGGAGCTTGCGTCGCTGGTGGTCCCAGTGGAGCAAAAGCCGGATCAATCCCGATCCGGGAAATCGCATTTGGGGAGCCTGTTCTACAGCTTGAGCTCGAGCTGCCCGCACCGCCTGTTGCAAGTGCCAAGGCGAGCTGATGCGGTTTTGAAACACTCCCAAGGCCAGCGCCGCCCAGTGCAATTGCTCGGCATTCCACGGCATCGGAGCGGCCAAGGGGGAAACACAAGTTGCACGGTTCCCCTGAAGCCACGGTTCGGGAGCCCTTAGCTCACCTCCGGTTTCGGCCATTTCAGGCCGCAGCACGCACCGCGGAGCCAACAAGCTGATCCAGCGGTCCAAAGCCTGTTTGAGTTGAGTTTGGAACTCCCCGGCCCAAGGGAACACATCAGCTTCGGGGCAGAACTCTCCTTTGTCGGGGAAAAAGAGTGTTTGAAGCGTAAAGGCCGTGGCAGCCAACTGGCCTACTCTCCATGCCGGCCGCACCTGGGCCGCCTGAGCCAAATGCCACGCGATAGAGCAGACCTCCAGAGCCTGTTGCCAACAAGTAGTGATGTGCTGCAGTTGGGAGGGGGAAAGCTCCAGCCTCAGCAGACGCCAAGGGGGGCAGGAGCGATCTTGGGAGTCGGAGGAGCTTTGGAGAGCCAGCCACGCTGCGTGCAAAAAATAAGGGCCCGTGGTGGCACAAAACGCCGCGGAGCCTTTCTCCAACCGAGACTCCAGGTGATTCCAACCTCGCAGTGCCCAACGAGCCCAAACCCGAAGTGCCGGAGCAGGCAAAGGTAGAACCACGCCTAAATCGGCCACTTCCATCCCAATTCCCAACACCAGCTCATCTCCTCCGGAGAGTGCGCCTGGCGTGGTCCCCCGGCTTATCTCTCCCAGCCCCTCAAGGCGCTAGGATGCCGGCACCTCCACATCCAGCAGTTGGCAGATGCGTTCTATCAGCTTGTCCACATCAAAGGGCTTGTGCAGGAAGTCATCCGCTCCGGCTTGCTTGAGTTCCTGCACTTGATCCTGCTCCACCATGCCGGAGATGCAGATGATCTTGACCTTGTCAGAACCTTTGTCGCGTCGGACACGCTGACAGACCGCTTTGCCGTTGATGTCCGGCAGCATGACATCCAGAACTATCAAATCTGGCCGGAACTCCTCCACCATCATGCCGGCGTCAAAACCGTTGTTGACGCTGCGGACTTCAAAGCGTCCGTCGCGCTGCAAGGCATCAGTGAGCAACTCCACCAGCTCCTCATCGTCGTCCACGATGAGCACTTTGCGTTTTCCGGAATCCAGGGCATCGGTGGGAATGCCGTTTTCGCGCATGAAGGCATAGAGCTGATCGCGTGGGATACGGCGAAACCGACTTCCCGGCACCCGAAATCCCTTAAGCTGGCCGGAATCAAAGCAACGGATGATGGTTTGCTGACTTACCTTGCAGATTTTGGCAGCCTCGCCTGTGGTGAAGACCGTTTTCATGAGCTAACCACCTCTCTCCCTAGCCGATGGCTAGACCCTTGGAGCGGTCCGAGGCTCGCACCGCACGAACCAGGCACACTCCGGAAAACCCAACCTCCGTGATCGGGTTGCAGGCAAGTCAACCCGGTTTTTGCCAATTACGAGTCTTCGCTAGAGCCACCAAAAATTGAGTTTCCTAGAAATGATCCATGTTGCCTCTCTTGTTGTTTTCCCGGATTCTACCCCTTGCCCCAAATTGGCGTCAACACGAGTTGGGCAACCAGCAAAAGCTGCTTAAAAACAAGAGGTTGCGATAAACCGGTCAAGCTAGCATCGGCTCGGTTTGCCCCCCAAGTGGTGCCCAAGGCAGGCTTGCGGCTTGCTAGTTGCGGCATGCGGCTTGTACCCTGCCACTGGTGGCCAGCGAAAGTAAGCGCCGAGTTGGTTTCGGCACTTGAGCAAAAGTGGATGTGCGCTTGCAAGTTCTCCATACTTTAGCATCCCCGCGTCTCCCCAAGCCTCTATCCCCCCCACTGCTCAACTGAAGCTGCGGGCTTGCCTCTCACGCTCCCAAGTCCTCGCCTGGCTCAGTGTTTTCGCCGATGGTTTTCCAAATAGACGGCCAACACGGCCAGATCGGCTGGAGTGATCCCGCTGATGCGGCTGGCCTGGTCCAAGTTCAAGGGGCGGACCCGGGAAAGTTTTTCTCGGGCCTCAATGCGCAGTTGGGCAATTTGAGAAAAGTCCAGCTCTCGGGGAATCCGCAAGTTGCGCAGCCGCTGCTGACGCTGGATTTCGGCCTCCTGACGCACCAGGTAGCCTTCATACTTGATGTCGTAGGTGACTTGTTGAGCCACTTCCCGAGGAACCGAGCCTAGTTCCTTGGGATACCACCGCAGGAGGTCTTCCCAGGTGGTGTCGTGTCGCTTGAGCCAGTAGCGCAGGGGCTGACCTTCGTGGCGATGGTTTTCCAAAAACTGCATGAGCAGCTCTATTTGCTGCATTTTTTGCTCGAAGCGCTGCCAACGCTTCTGGTCTACTAGGCCCAACTCGTAGCCCAGGGGAGTCAAGCGCCGATCGGCGTTGTCCTGACGAAGCTGAAGCCGGTATTCGGCCCGAGAGGTAAACATGCGATAAGGTTCATCCACGCCTCGGGTCACCAGATCATCAATCAGCACGCCGATGTAGGCCTGATCGCGTCGCAGCACCAAGGGGTCCTTGCCTTGGAGTTTCAAGGCGGCATTGGCACCGGCCACCAAGCCCTGGGCGGCGGCTTCTTCGTAGCCGGTGGTGCCGTTGATCTGCCCGGCCATGTAAAGCCCCTGCACTCGCTTGGTCTCCAGCCACGGCCACAGTTGCTCCGGCGGAGAGTAGTCGTACTCCACGGCATAGCCGTAGCGCATGATCTGCGCATGCTCCAAGCCCGGGATGAGTCGGAACATCTGGTCCTGCACATCCCGGGGCAAACTCGTGGAGATGCCGTTGACATAGTACTCCAGGGTATTGCGTCCCTCAGGCTCCAGGAACAAATGGTGCTGCTGTTTGTCAGCGAAGCGAACGACTTTGTCTTCGATGGAAGGGCAGTAGCGAGGGCCACGGCTGCGGATCTGGCCGGAGTACATCGGAGCCCGATGCAAATTGGCCCGAATCAGCTCATGCACCTGCGGGTTGGTGTAAGTGATCCAGCAGGGGAGTTGTTCCACTTCCAGAGCTGGGGTCATGAAGGAGAAGGGCTGGGGATTTTCGTCTCCCGGCTGCATTTGAAGTCGGTCAAAGTCAATGGTGCGACCGTTGATGCGCGGGGGAGTGCCGGTTTTGAACCGTTGCAGTTGAAAACCCAAGCGTCGCAGGGCGTGGCTGATCCCGGTGGTGGTTCCCTCTCCGGCTCGTCCTCCGGGAGTTTTCGTCTCGCCCACATGCATGAGGGCCTGAAGAAAAGTTCCGGTGGTGAGCACCACGGCGGGGGCTTCGTACCGGGCTCCCCCGCGCACTTGCACTCCCACGACCCGGGGCAATTCTCCAGGAGGAGTTTCCACCAACAGGTCTTCCACCACTTCCTGGCGGAGAACCACCCGGGGATGCTGCTCCACCAAGAGCTTGATGTGTTGTTGATAGGCTTTTTTGTCGGCTTGGGCTCTGGGGCTGTGCATGGCCGGGCCTTTGCTGCGATTGAGCATGCGAAACTGGATGCCGGTGGCGTCGATGGCCAGGCCCATCGCCCCCCCCAAGGCGTCAATCTCACGCACCATCTGCCCTTTGGCCACGCCGCCGATGGCCGGGTTGCAGCTCATCTGGCCCACGGTGTCCAAGTTCACCGTCAACAAAGCCACCGAGGCTCCCAGTCGGGCGGCAGCCAACGCCGCCTCCACGCCCGCATGGCCCGCTCCCACGACCACTACATCGTAGCGATAGACACAAGCACTCATGGGCCGACAGTACGAGTCTTCCCAGGAACTATCTGGCAACTGCACCCTTTTGTTGCATTCTACGCACTCCTTGCCAGCAAACCCACAGGGCTTTTCCAATCGCCAGGAGTTCCAAGAAGTAGTAGCGGATACACCTCATCCGCCTTCTCGGTTGACATCAATGTTGCACAGCCATTGAATCACAATTGACTGCGCCTCGGAGTTGTTAAAAGCCTTCTCCCAGATATATGAGAACAAAAGTGGTGGTCTCAGTGAAACTCGCAACCCATTTTTTGGAGGTGGCTTGCGTCAAGTGGTTCATTTTTCTCTGGAAAAAGTACCACCAACTGGCACGCTGAGTGCAGTGATTTCAAAGCAGTCAGGTCAAGCCGTCCCGCTTGTTCAACGGAGGGAGCCCCGATGAAACGACTCGCACTCGCAGCCGCAGGTTTGGTGGTTTTGGCAATGATGGTAAGTTCCGCCCAGGCAGGGCATCGGTCCTATCGGTGGCGAGGTCCTCGGGTGGGATGCCCTGGGGAAGATCACATCATCGCCGCCTTGGACGCTTTGGAACATGCCTACTGGGCGCGGCACGATGCAGGTTTCCATGCCCACCTGCGGCGTGCGTGTCGGCAAGTGCGCCAGGCAATCGACGAAGTGTGCACTTGGGGAGCCGAGGACCACCTGTGGGAAGCCTTGCGATTTATTCGTCGGGCAAGGGTAAGTCATGATCCCCGCGACTTGGACGCCGCTTCCGCAGAGCTGGTAGATGCCCTCGGGCATGAGCAGCGAAGTTTTCAACCGGCGGTGGTTCCCCGAGGGCCAGCCGTGGTGGTGCCTGCTCCCGTGCCGGTTTATGTCCCCCGAGGGCATATCGTCATCCAGGGGCGAAGGTTTGGCATCCACTTTGACTTCTGATGCTTTGGCTTGGCAACTCGGATGCCCCAGAGGGCGGTTTTCCCTGTGGCGGCTGTCTGCAAGAGGCAGCCGCTTTTTTGTTGTCCAACGCAGGGCTTTTTGAGCATGCTGTTTTTCGCTCTTGAGTTGAGTTAGCATTGGTGCTCTTGCAACGGCACTTTTGTCAGCGATTGCATTGGCCGTGCTTCAGCATCTGCCCAACCAGTGCGTGGTGGAAGCGGCGTGGAGTTGGACGGGTTCCCAGGCCCCACCCCAGCAGGGCCTGCAAGTGCGAGTGGAGCAGGGGCAAGTGGTGGAGGTGGGCCGAGGACTTTCACGCACTGCCCTGGAGCTGGGCAATTGCGTGCTTTTGCCAGGGCTGATAAACCCGCACTGCCACCTGGAGTTCAGTCTGCTGGAGCGTCCTTTGGGCGAGCCGGGCATGGGGTTTGCGCAATGGGTGCGTCAAGTGGTTCGGTGGCGTCAAAGCCTCCCAGCAGGACCGACTCCCGACGCATGGCACAAAGGGGCCCAAGAGCTTTTGCAAAACGGCACAGCTTGGGTGGGCGAGGTGCTCGCGGCCCCAGTGGACATGATTCCTCAGGTGGCTTGGCCCAGGTTGGCGGTGTTCGGGGAATTGCTAGGTCTGGTGCCTGAGCGAGCCGAAAGGGCATTGGCCCAAGCGGAAAAGTTTGTCCGGCACGCGCTTCGGGATTTTGGGCCTCATTGGGGTCTTGCGCCGCACGCTCCCTATACGGTTCATCCGCGTCTTTTAGCCTGGGCCGTGGACCAAAGCCGCCGACACCGCCGACCAGTGCAGTTCCACCTAGCCGAATCGCCCGAAGAAATGCAACTGCTTGCCCAAGGGACCGGGTCTTTGGTGGAAGTGCTGCAAGAGTTGGGGGCTTGGAACCCGAATGTGTTTTCCCCTGGGGTGCGACCGCGGGACTTTCTCCACCTGCTACGCAAAGCCCATCGGGTGCTGGTGATTCACGGCAACTACTTGAATGCGGAGGACTGGGCCTACCTGGCCCGGTGGCGAAACAAGTTCTCGCTGGTTTATTGTCCCAGCACGCATGCTTATTTCGGCCACCGGCCCTACCCGCTGTGGGAACTTTTGCAGCAAGGGGTGCGAGTGGTGCTGGGGACCGATTCCCGAGCCAGTGCGCCCCAACTGAACTTGCTCCAAGAAGCCCGACTGGCCGCCCAAGCCCACCCCAGCGTGGCTCCCCAGGAACTGCTTGGGGCAATCACTCATCAGGCCGCAAGAGCCTTGGGGCTTGGAAGCTCTTGGGGCCGAATCCGGCCGGGGGCGGCAGCAGTGTTTGCTGCGGTGCGTTTTTCTCCGGGGGATTTACCTTCCAAGCCCGAAGAAGTGCTCCAGGGGGTGCTGATGGGATCGGTGGAGCAAGTGGAGCTCTGGCTCCCTGAAGGCTCATCGTCCCGACTCTAGGCGTTTCCGACGCCAAGATCAGCGTTGGGATTGGGCGGGAGTTTCGCTTTCCACCGGGGAGTTTGCATCAGGGGCGGTTTGTTCCGCTTCCGGGTCCAGTTCGGCCAGTTTGCGGCGATGATAGCGATGCCACCCCCAAATCGCTCCGCCCGCCACCAAAGCCAAAATAATCACAGAGAGGATCACATGGGCGGTGTGGGCTTGTTGCAAGAAGCGTTGGAATCGCTTGCCAAAGGCATAAGCCAACCAATACACCAGCCCCACTACCACCGACGCACACACCCCGTCAATGAGCAAAAACCGCGGCAAAGGCAAGGCCAACACTCCCAAGGCGATATACATGGGCCCTCGGATGCCCACCAGGAATCGGGCCAGGAAAAACACTTTCAGTCCATGCCGCCGGATCATGCGTTCTGCCTTGGCTTCGGTCTGAGGGTTGATGATCCGGGCAAACCAGCGAAAGCGGCGAAACAGTTTGCGTCCAAACACGCGCCCTAGCCCATACATGGCCGTATCCCCAGCCAAGGCCCCGATCATGCAGGCCCCATAGCCCAACAGAGGGTCCAACTTCCCCAAGGAGGCCCAAACCCCTGCGGCCACGATGGGCACTTCCTCCGGCACTGGCAGCCCACAGCCGGTCAAAAACAACACGACAATGATCCCGATATAACTGGCCGCGTAGCCTTCCATCAAGCAGTCCTTGTCCCGGAGCCAACTTGCCAAGATTTTGCACGAAAGCCGCTCCAGAGCCAGAGCAAATTGGGCTTTACTTCCAACGCCCTTGGGTCCTGGAGGGGAAGGGGTTAGACTAAAAAAGTCCCTTGATGCTGTCAAAAATCCCCTATCCACGGATTTGGACACCATGAGCTCTCCTGTGGTTGATTCGCCTGCGGTTTCCGAGGCAAAGCTGAAAATTGTGGAGGACGCCACATGCACTTTTTGTGGGTGCGTATGTGATGACATTCGCCTGAAGGTACAGGGGAACCGGATTGTGGAGGCCCAACGGGCCTGTGTGTTGGGCAAAGCTTGGTTTTTGAACCATCAGGAGCACGCCGGGCCCAGTTGCTTGATTGAAGGCCAGCCGGCTCCGGTGGAAGAAGGCATACGCCGCGCAGCCGAAATTCTACTTGCGGCCCGATACCCGGTGGTCTATGGCCTCAGCGACACCACATGCGAGGCCCAACGCGTGGCCGTGAGCATTGCCGACTGGATCGGTGGCACCGTGGACACCACCACCAGCGTGTGCCATGGGCCATCGGGAATGGCGTTTCAAGGAGTGGGAGAGGTCACTTGCACACTGGGTGAGGTGCGTCATCGGGGGGATTTGATCATCTTTTGGGGCTCCAATCCGGCTGAGAGTCACCCGAGGCACTTTACCCGCTATAGCCTCATGCCCAAAGGGATGTTTGTCCCGCGAGGGCGCAAAGACCGCACTTGCGTGGTGGTGGATGTTCGGCGCACCAAGAGTGCCAAGGCCGCGGACATTTTCATTCAGATCAAACCGGGCGGAGATTTTGAAGCCCTGTGGACTCTTCGGGCTCTGGCCCGAGGATTCCGGCCAGATCCTCAAGTGGTGCTTCAGCAAACCGGCGTGGAGCTGGCGGTGTGGGAAGACCTGATGGAGCGGATGAAACGAGCCCGATTTGGGGTGATTTTCTTCGGCATGGGCCTGACCATGACCCGAGGAAAACATCTCAACAGCGAAGCCCTTTTGGCCCTGACGCGCGACATGAACCAACACACCCGATTTGTCTGCAAGCCCAACCGAGGGCACGGGAATGTCACGGGAGCCGACAATGTCGTGTCGTGGCGAACAGGCTATCCGTTTGGGGTGAATCTTGCCCGAGGCTATCCGCGGTTCAACCCAGGGGAATACACCACCACCGACATTCTGGCCCGAGGCGAAGCCGACGCTGCCTTGATCGTGGCCAGCGATCCGATGGCCAACTTCAGCCAAAGGGCCCGAGAACACTTGGCTCGAATCCCCTACATCGCCCTGGATCCTCAAGAAACTCCCACCACCCGAGCGGCCACAGTGGCCTTTCACACGGCGGTGTAC
>JAJRRR010000350.1 GCA_024279285.1 Planctomycetota bacterium | reverse complement strand
GAATCTTCAACCGTGACATGGGTGAGCCGATTGCGATGGTCCCAAGTGAAACGCCACCTCTTGCCGGTGGCGATTTCGGTTTTCTCAATGAGGTTGCCTTCAGCGTCGTAGGTGTAATTGTAAGTTCCGTCGGAGAGCGTGCGGTTACCAGGGCCGGTCTGGTAGGAGGGGCCAGTGCGGTTGCCGGCCGAGTCGTAAGTGTAAGTTTCGGTGCGGGCTCCGGTTACGCCAATTAGTTGGCCCAAGGCGTCGTAGCTATAGTTGGTCACGGGAGCGGTTTGCGGGCCGGAGCCGTCCGGATCGGGCTCGGTCACTTGAAGGAGACGATTGAGCAGACCGTGGTGGTACTAAGTGGATATAGACAAAAGGAGTCATCGGGGTGGAGCGTCAGCGAGCCGTGCTGGGATCGGAACTTTAAGCAATATGTCAAGAGTGCCAAAATGAAAGTAAAGTGTGCCAGTGCTCGCAACCGGCATCTGGGAAAGTATAATGGCCGGTGTGTTTTGGGATCGGGATTCTCCGCTTCTACTTTGGCAAAGGGACTGATTCATGCAGGTACAGAAAGTTAGTTGGCGAAGGATTTGGCGTGCGGTGGTATGGGTTTGGTTGGCGTGTGGGTTTATTGGCGTGGTATGGCCATCGAGGGCTCAGGAACGAGGTGATGTTCTCCGTGTAGGACTGATTGGCCTGGACACTTCTCATGTGATTGCCTTCACCCGGCTGATCAATGACCCCAAGGCTGCCCCCCCCTTGGACCGTCTGCAAGTGGTGGCCGGTTTCCCAGGCGGAAGCCCTGACTTGCCAGCTAGTTGGAATCGGGTGAAGAAATTCACCAAGCAGCTTCAAGGGATGGGAGTGAAGATCGTACCGTCTATTGAAGAATTGCTCCGACAGGTGGATGTGGTGCTCCTGGAAAGCGTGGATGGCCGGGTCCATTTGAAGCAAGCTGTGCCGGTGTTTCGGGCCAGAAAGCCCATGTTTATTGATAAACCCCTGGCTGCCTCGTTGGCTGAAGCAATTGCAATTGCCCAATTGGCTCAAAAGTATAAAGTGCCCTGTTTTTCAAGTTCCTCGCTGAGATTTAGTCCAGGTTTTCTCAATTATCGGATGGAACATCCGGAGCTGGGGCGCGTGGTGGGTTGTGTGGCCTACGGGCCCTGTCCTATTGAGCCGACCCATCCGGATTTATTTTGGTATGGAGTGCATGGGGTGGAGACGCTTTTTACGATCATGGGTCCTGGTTGTGTGGAAGTGACGCGGACCTACACTCCCGATGCCGATGTGGTGGTAGGCCGCTGGCAGGACGGCCGATTAGGCACTTTTCGGGGTATTCGCCAGGGGCGCAGTGGATACGGGGCCTTGGTCTTTGGGACCAAGGGGATTCAAATGGCCGGCCCTTATGCCGGGTACAAGCCCCTGGTGGTAGAAATCGCCCGATTTTTCCTCACCGGAAAGCCACCTGTGGAAATGGAAGAAACTTTGGAAATTTTTGCATTCATGGAAGCTGCTCAACTGAGTCGCCAGCGAGGTGGAGTACCGGTCAAACTGGAAGAAGTAAAACAACAAGCCCAATTGAAAGCTCAAAAACTTTTAGAAAAACTTGATCCCTAACGCTTACGCATGATTGAACACACTATTTTTCCTCGCTTAAATAACCTAAAGTCCTTTTCAGATTCTTTCGCTTTGGAAAGTAGCTTTTCCAAAACGCCAAAACGGGCCATTTGTTGCCGTGTCTCCCGCCTATGAAGGAGAAGCTGGCTATGTGGCGCCGGGCAGTGATTGCGGTTCTGGTTTTAATGACCCAAAGGGCTATTGCCCAAGAAAAGCCCTCCGAGTCCAAAAGTTGGAACTTGATTGCTATCGTCACCGACGATCAGGCCCGCTGGGCTATGGGAGCCTATGGAAATCGGGACATTCATACACCCCACATGGACCGCATTGCTCGGGAGGGGGCGCTTTTCACCAATGCCATTGCGGTTTGTCCGGTGTGTTCCCCTTCCCGGGCCACTTACATGACGGGGCTTTATCCGACCGAGTTGGGCATTACCGACTTTCTTCGCCCTCAGGAGGAGGCCCAAGGACTGGGGCTTCGGGCACTGACCTGGCCGTCGGTGCTTCAGCAGCACGGCTATCGCACGGCGATGATTGGCAAGTGGCACCTGGGAGCCCAACCTCCCTTCCATCCTACCCGAAAAGGATTTGATTACTTTTTCGGCTTCCTTCACGGGGGCAATCGGCCTATGAATGCCGTGCTAGAAGTGGACGGTCGCTTGCAGCAGACCCAAGGTCCACTGCCGGATGTGTTGACCGACGCAGCCATCGGATTCATTCGTCGCCACCGGGATGAGCCGTTTGCCGTGTGTTTGCACTTCCGCGCGCCGCACTTGCCTTATGGACCAGTGCCGGAGGAGGACAGGGCCCATTATCGCAACACCGATCCCCAGGTCCCTCGCGTGCCTGGCTATCCTCCCCAGCGGCTCAAGCAGCGCACGCTGGCCTACTATGCTTCTATCTCCTCAGTGGATCGCAATGTCGGTCGGCTGTTGAAAGCGTTGGACGAGTTGGGACTGGCACAGCGGACCATTGTCCTCTTTACCAGCGATCATGGCTACAACGAAGGTCGGCACAATGTGAACACCAAGGGCAATGGTGTTTGGATCGCCGGAGGGGTCAATGGACCTACGCGGCCCAATATGTGGGAAACCTCCATCACGGTTCCGCTGGTGATTCGTTGGCCGGGGGTGGTGAAGCCCGGGACGGTGATCGACTATCCGGTAAGCAACCTGGATATGTTCCGCACAGTGTTGGGGATGCTAGACATCCCGGTCCCGAAGGATTGCAAGGTTCATGGGATCGACTTCTCGCCGCTTTTGCGAGGTGAGTCTTTGCCGCCGCGTGGACCGCTTTTTGGACAATACGATTTGCACAACTTCGGACTGGCCTATATGCGCATGATCCGCACGGACCGGTGGAAGTTGGTCAAGCACTTCAAGTGCTATGGGCTAGATGAGCTTTACGACCTGAAGAACGATCCTGGCGAACGCCGCAACCTTTACTACTCCCGACGCAAAGAGATCCAACAGGTGCGTCAGCGTTTGGAACAACAACTTCTGGACTGGATGCGTCGGATCAACGACCCTCTGCTGGCCCAAGAATAAAACGGACGGTCTGGGTCGCAGGAGTTTCCAAGTGGACTTTTCTCGGCCCTGAGAGGTTCTAAAATTACAAGCGGCTGCAGTAAGGACGGGTGGCCGAGTGGTCGAAGGCGGCGGTCTTGAAAACCGCTGTACCCGAGAGGGTACCGTGGGTTCGAATCCCACCCCGTCCGCTTGCTATGCGTTCTAGCAAAGCGTGCTCAGGGACGGGAAAGCCAGCGCTGAACCGTTTCTTTTTGCTCTCCGGTAGGGTAGATTCGTAGCGATCTGATTCGGTGGGCACCCCACCCTGGTCAAAAGGGCTGCCAATGATGCAAACCACGGGCACTTCGCGCTGGCGCTGGGGATTGATCCCAATCGGAATCCTGCTGATCTACGGTGCATTGCTGGGGCTGTTGTGGTCGGTGGAAGGTTGGGACCGCGGGTGGCGATGGGTGGGCACTTATTTGCTTTCGCTCGTGACCTTTGGCCTGATGGTGGCCTGGGTGGCTCTGCTGGCCCCTTGGAGCAAACTTTGGAAAATCCTGGTGCTGTGCGACATGTTGCTAGCTGTGGTGGTGGTTTGCGTCGTATTTGAGCTGGAAGGATTTGATGGGGACTTGGGTCCGGTGATCCGGCTTCGGCGTTGGGGAGGAGAACCTGCCGGCCCGCCAGATCAACGCGAACTCTCTCCCGCGAAGCCTTTGATCATCACTTCCTCGCAGGCCGACAGTCCGGGCTTTTTGGGATCGCAACGCACCGCTAGCGTGCCTTTGCGGTTGGACCCTCAGGGCTGGAACACTCGCCAAATGCAGCCCTTGTGGTCGGTGCCTTTGGGCAAAGGATGGTCGTCATTTGCTGTGGTGGGAGGGTATGCTTTTACCCAGGAAATGCTGGGCACTCGGGAATATGTGACCTGCTTGGAGTTGAACACGGGCAAGCTAGTGTGGCGTCGGGCTGAGAGTGAGAGTGGTCAGGGATTTCTTTCCCGAATCGCAGGCGACGGTCCCCGAGCCACACCCACTGTGGCCCAAGGAAAGGTGTACACCTTGGGCTCCACCGGCACTTTGGCCTGCTTTGATGCCGCCACGGGCAAGCGCTTGTGGAGTCGCAATGTGCTGGCTCCATATGGCGCGGTGCCACCCAATTGGGGATGTGCTTCTTCGCCTCTGGTGGTGCAAGGACTGGTGATTGTGGCAGGCGGAGGGGGCCGAAGCCCCGCCCTGATGGCTTTTCACACCCAAGACGGTTCTCCGGCCTGGCAAGCCGGTCCGGAAGGAGGCGCCAGCGACTGCTACGACTCGCCCATGCTGGCCACTTTGTGCGGAATTGACCAAGTGCTGCATGTCAACAATCAAGAAGTGGCCGGCTACGATCCCCGCACAGGACGCAAACTGTGGAGCCACCCGTGGCCTTGGCCCGGAGCGGAGCATCCCAAAGTGGCTCAGCCTTTGGTCGTAGGTCCCAACCAACTGGTGATCGCTGCCGGATACGACTCCGGGGTGGCTCTCCTGAAATTGTCCAAAGGGAAACAAGGGGAGCTTCGGGCCCAACTGGTCTGGAAAAACCGCAATCTCAAACCCAAGTTCACCAACTTGGTATTGCACCAAGGGCACTTGTTCGGGCTGGACATGGGCATTCTGGCCTGCGTGGAGCTTCGCACCGGACGGCGGAAGTGGAAACGAGGACGCTTCGGCCACGGGCAGGTGTTGCTTTTGGGCGATGTGCTGTTGATTCAAGCCGAAGCAGGGCATCTGGCCCTGGTGGCGGCCGATCCGGGGGGCTATCGCCTCTTGGGCCAAGTGCCAGCCCTGGAAGATAAAACCTGGAATGTGCCCGTGGTGGCCCAAGGGCTCCTCTTGGTGCGAAACGACCGCCAAGGGATGTGCTTTCGCTTGCCCCAGGCCAAGCAAGGCTCCGAGTCAGGGAATCACTTGCCCTCTGGCTCTCCACCGGCTTCCTAAATCAAAATGCTCTCGGTTCCTTTGGGCTTCATGGATCGTGGTTGAGAAGGTTCTTTGCAATTTGCACAAAAGGAAGCGTGCTGATGATGAGGGAACCCAAAACCGCACCCTGCTGGTGGCCCAAACTGGCGGCTGTGGTGCTTGTCGCAGTGGGTGCAGTAGCTTGGGCATTGGGGCCTGCACGGGCCCAGTCTCCGGCTCCCTTGCCGGGAATCACCTCCTTGGCCAACCCCAAGGTGCGCTACCGCGTACCCAAGAAACCTTATGTGGTGATGGAACGCGGGCTGATTCGTGCCGTGGTGGTGGACAACTCAGCCGTGAACGACGAAGTGTTGCCCAATCATCGCGCCGGCTATCACGGCATTGCCCACTTGTCCCATGAAAAACGCCCCCAAAACTTGTTTGTCCCTTTCTACTCTGGACTGAACTTTGAACACATCCACGACGGCACCGTGCAGTCCCGAGCGGCGCTGTTTGAGCCTCGGGTAGATCCGATGCAATTGCGCGTGGTGGATCGCTACACTGTGGAACTTTATCAAAAACCCACCCGACACTGGAAACTGGAATCCTGCCACCGCTACGAACTGCTCCCTGACGGAACCATTCAAATGACTATGGAGTGCATTCCTCGGGCCAAGGCGTATCGGTACGGCTACATTGGGCTGTTTTGGGCTTCTTACATCCATCGCCCGGAGTCCAAGGCGATTCACTTTTGGGGCTATTCTCCCCAGGAAAACCATCCTCACTGGATCACCGCCACCACGCCTTCTCATGGAGTCAATGCGGTTCACCGGGCAAGGGGGGATCAGCGGCAGTTTGAGCACCAGTCGGGCTTTCCGCTGCCGTTGGTGTTTGGTTTTTCCTCGTATCGCTACGAGGAGCCGTGGTACTACGGGGTCAGCCACGGCATGGCCCTTTTGTTCGTCTTCCGACCTCAGGATCAGGTGCGCCTGACTCAATCGCCCACCGGAGGCGGACGCACCAATCCAGCCTGGGATTTTCAAGGGTTCATCAAGCCCTACGAAGTAGGGAAACTTTATCGTTTGGTGATGCGAGCGGTGTATGTTCCCTACCGTTCGCCCGAGCAGATGCGCCGCTTGGCCCAAAAGCACATGAAACAACTGGCACAATTGCCCTGAAAAAGATCGCCCCTTTTGGCAGGATGGCAAGGATGAGCTTTCCGGAGCGAAGCGTGCTGGTGATTTTTGGGGCCTCGGGCGATCTGACCCGAAGGAAACTCGTCCCGGCCTTGTTCCGTCTGTTCCAAAAGGGTCGTTTGCCCTCGGGAGTGCAAGTGCTGGGGTTTTCGCGCACTTCGTACTCGGACGAGCAGTGGCGCGATTATTTGCAACAGCACTTGCCCCCGGAAGATCGGGAACCGAAAGAAGCCTGGGACCGATTTGCTGAGGACCTGTTTTATTTGCCGGGAGACTTGACCGTGCCGGAGGATTTCACCCGGTTGAGAAAGCAGTTGGATGCTCTGGCTCCCGAGGGCACGCAGCGGATTTTTTATCTGGCCACCGCCGCCCGATTTTTTCCGCGGATTCTCTCCGGGCTGATGGATCAGCAGTTGCACCGAGGCTCTCCGCCGCCTCGCGTGGTGGTGGAAAAACCCTTTGGGCACGACCTGGCTTCGGCTCAATCGCTCAATCTGCTCCTCCACCGAGGATTTGACGAGTCCCAGGTGTTCCGCATTGACCACTATTTGGGCAAGGAAACCGTGCAGAACATCCTGGTGTTTCGCTTTGCCAATGCGATTTTTGAGCCAATCTGGAATCGCAGCTACATTGACCATGTGGAAATCACCGCTGCGGAGTCCGAGGGGGTAGGCACCCGAGGGGCCACCTACGACACCACCGGGGTGCTACGCGATATGTTCCAAAACCATCTGCTTCAGCTCTTGTGCTTCATGGCCATGGAAGCCCCCAACCGGTTTGAAGCCGAAGCCATCCGAAACGAAAAAGTAAAAGTGCTGGATGCGGTGCGGGTGTTGAGCCCCGAGGATGTGCCCCGAGAAAGCGTCCGGGGACAGTATCACGGCTATCGCCAATCCCCAGGCGTGGACCCCCAAAGCCAAACGGCCACCTTTGCCGCCGTGCGACTGTGGATTGACAACTGGCGTTGGCAAGGAGTGCCTTTTTTTCTCCGCAGCGGCAAGGCTATGGACTGCCGCACTACCCAAATCGTCGTGCAGTTTCGCCAGCCCCCGTTGAGACTCTTTCGCCAGTGTGGTGGGGTCCACGAAGGCAACCGCCTGGTGATTCAAATCCAACCGGCCGAGGGAATTCAACTGCACATCCAAAGTAAAGTGCCGGATGCCGGAATGGAACTAACGCTTACGGACCTGTCGTTCCGGTTTGATCGGCACTTTCGGGGACGGATGCCGGATGCTTATGAACGGCTGCTGCTGGACCTGCTGGCAGGCGATGCCAGTCTGTTTGCCCGAAGCGATGAGGTAGAACTAGCCTAG
>JAJRRR010000349.1 GCA_024279285.1 Planctomycetota bacterium | reverse complement strand
GGGGCGTTTTAAAAAGGCGTTGGCCACTTGAGTGCAGAAGTGGTCCAGAGCCACGGGGCGGAAGCGGCAAGAGCGGATTTGGGCCAATCGGGCTTCGGCTGCTTGCAAGGCCCAACGCAAAAAGTAGTCCCCGGCCGCCAGGTCCCGACGAACCTCCACACTGCCCAACGGGTCCGGTTGAGATAGCATCCGGTCCAGTTTCCACAACACGCACGAGCAGGCATAGAGCCAGATGCCCACATCGGCCACTCGGGCCAGATGGTACTGACGGTCCAGCACACCTTCGCGATAAGTGCGGAGCAACCACTGCACTTCTCGAGCGAATCGGGCGATGGCTCTGCCCAAGCTCTGGGCGTGGGGTTCCAGCAAAGAGCTGCGTACCGGCACTTCAGGGGCCAGCAGCCGCAGTTGGCACTGACGGCCCAGGAAAGAAGCTAAAAATGGAAGCCGTGCCAACGGCCGACGGAGGCTTTCCACCACGGCTTGCAGCTCCAGACCCACCTCGCGCATGGGAGCCAGAGCCACAAAGGCCCTCAGCACATCGTTGGCTCCCTCGCCGATGGTGTTGATCCGAGCGTCGCGCATCATGCGTTCAAAAGGCAAGGTGGTAAAGTAAGCCGCCCCGCCGAAAATCTGAATCGTGTCGTTGATGATGCGCCACAGCGTTTCGGTGGCGAAGACTTTGAGCATGGCGGTTTCAATCATGTAGTCGTCGATGCCGGAGTCGATCAAAGCAGCGGTTTGATAGGTGGTGGCTTCCATGGCCAACACGCCGGCGGCCATCCAGGCCAGTTTTTCCTTCACCATTTCAAACTCGCCCAAGGTGCGCCCAAACTGGCGTCGGGTGTTGGCGTGCCGCAGCACATGCTCCAGGCAGAATCGGGCGGCTCCGGTGCATGTGGCCCCAAAAGTAATCCGACCGTAGTCCAGCACGGTCAAGGCCACTTTCAGTCCCCGACCCAGGGGCCCCAACACATTCTCCTGCGGAACAAACATCTTGCGGAACGCCAGCCGGGAGGTAACCGTGCCCCGCACTCCGCACTTGGGCATTCGGGCTTCGGTGATTTCAAACCCAGGCATGTCCGGAGTGACCAGAAACGCGGTGATTTTTCCCTTGGGTTCTTGGGGGTCTGGAGTTCGGGCCATCACGGTCAGCACTCCGGCAATGGCCCCGTTGGTGATGTAGCGCTTCTGACCTTCCAGCACATAGCCACCGGAGGTGGGAGTGGCCGTGGTTTGCACATTGGCGGCATCGGATCCGGCTTCCGGCTCGGTGAGGGCAAAGGCGGAGATCGTTTCTCCTCGGGCTAGCGAGGGGAGCCAGCGCCGCTTTTGCTCCGGAGTGCCAAACAGCACAATGGCTCGCGGCCCAATGGAATGATGCGCATTGACAAACAAAGCCGTGCTTCCGCACCAGCCTCCAAGCACCTCCAACAGTCGGCAATAGCCGGTTTGGGAAAGTCCCAGCCCGCCGTACTCCTCCGGCATGCACGCTCCCAACACGCCCAGACGGCCAAGCCCTCGGATGACTTGCTGAGGAATTTCGGCCCGACGGTCAATTTCGGCCGGATCAATCTGCTCCAGGCAGAACTTATGAAGCTGATTGACCAGGTGGCTGACCCGAGCATCGGCTTCCAGGTCCGGGTAGGGCACCAGGCGAGAAGCCAGGAAACGGCCAAAGTAGAGCCCTTTGGCAAATCCGGCCCGTGCCAAACGATCGGCCAAAAGCTCCTCGGCCTGGGCAATTTGCTCTGCTTGGGAAGTGTTCATCGGTTGGGCTCCTCCGTGCAAAATGCCACCGCTTCGCAGGGCACTGCTGAAGGTGTTTGTACCCCAAGGAGCATCTACGGGAAAAGACGAACCCGGCTTGAGATCACCACCTCCGGCAAGCGCTACCCGGCAGGGCCGATCAGGGTGACCAGCGTGCCGATGCCTTCGATGGTGGCTTCCAGGCGGTCCCCGGGCTGCAAGAAGGTGCCTTGAGCTTTGCCCACTCCCGAGGGAGTTCCGGTGGAGATCACATCTCCAGGCTCCAAAGTGACAATTTGCGAGATGAAGCTGACCACGGCTGCCACCGGAAAAATTTGCTGAGCCGTGGAGGCCTGCTGACGCACCTGGCCGTTGAGCCGAAGCTCCATGTGGAGGTTTTGCGGGTCAGGAATCCAGGCGGCACTGGTCACACAGGGCCCACAGGGGCAAAAACCGTCAAACCACTTCCCGTGCAGCCAATCAAAAAAAGCATCCCGAGGACGAGACACACGCTGAGGGTTTGGCCGAAACTGACGATGAGAGAGATCGTTGATGATTGTGTATCCGGCCACATAGTCCAGGGCTTCGCTTTCCGGAATGTAGCGTCCCTGACGCCCTATCACCACACCAAGCTCCAACTCATAGTCCACTCCTTGGGTCCAACCGCGGGGCAGGTGCACCGTTTGGCCGCTGGGAACCAAGGTGGTGGAGGGGGGTTTCATGAACACATAGGGAAAGGTTTGCTCGCGCCCGGCGGCCTGTTCTCCCCCCTCTTGAACATGTTCGGCGTAGTTGCCCGCCAGCAAGAACAGCTTGTTGGGCAGCGGAACCGGAAGCCCTAGCTCCACCTCCCCCAGCGGCACGCACCAGGAACTTAGCTCCTCCGGGGGAACTCGTTCCAGGAACTGAAACACCAGTCGGGCCGGCTCAAAGTGTTCTCCGCCTGGGCAAAGCAAGGATAACACATCCCCGTTTTCCGGAAGCGAAAGAGCTTGGCCACTGGCCTGGGCGAAGTGCTCCGCCGCCCACGAAAGAGGAAGCACCGCCTGGTCAAAAAAGAATGCCGTTTGTTCTCCCAAGGAGCCGGGAAGCTTTACTCGGCACAGCCGCATCAGGCATGCTCCTTGTAGCGTGCCCTGGGAAACGCACGGAGACGGATTAGACTCCCACCCGGAGGGACTGACTCTCCGCGAGCAAAAACATAGTCGCCAAGTTCACTTTGTCCACCCCCCAGGTGGCCTCAAACCCCGAAACGCTCGCTTCCTTTCCAGTTAAGGAAACGGCTAGGCAGGGGAGCGGAAGGGGCTCGTTTCCACACTTCCGATTCCTGGCATCGCTCCCTAGCAGAAGCTGTTCCCTGGGCTTCACCGGTTCCGTTTTCCAAAGTGTTCTTTTGATTTCCTCCGTGCCGGTGCGTGCACCACTGCCAGGGCTAATTACAATAGAGCCCAACTGCCGCACTTCTCCGCCGGTGCAGGAGATGTCCTATGAGGAGAAACGATTGGGGGAAAATGGGCTGGATGATGGGGGTGGTGATTGGGGTATTGATCAGTTCCTGGGAAGCCACTGCCCAGGTGAAGCTCAAGCCCCCGTTTGATCACCCTCCACGATCGGTCCGCACCCGGTCCTTTGACCTGCTTCACACCGCCTTGGAGTTAGAGCTGGATTGGGATCGGGAGCTGATCCAGGGCCGGGTTCGGCATCGTCTGGTTCCCTTCCAAACTCTGCACGAACTTCGCCTCGATGCCGCTCAAATGCAGGTGCTGCAAGTGCAAGTGCACACCGCCTCCCAAGGCGTCAATCTGGCCAAGGGCTTCCAACTGCGTGGAGAAGAGCTGATCGTGGAGCTGAAGCACCCTCTGCCTGCGGATCGGGAGGCGGTGGTGGATGTGTCGTATCGGGTCAGTCGTCCTCGCCGGGGAGGGCACTTTGTCATCCCGGATCGGGACGAACCCCATCAGGCCCGGGTCTTCTGGACCCAAAGCGAACCGGAAGATGCCCGATACTGGTTCCCCTGCTACAGCTCGCCTAACGACATGCTAACCAGCGAAACCCGGGTCATTGTGCCTCAGGGGTTTTTTGTCCTCTCCAACGGGGAGCTTCAGGAGCACAAGCGGCTCCCAGACGGCCGCGAAGTGTACCATTGGGTCCAGCGTAAGCCTCATGTGACCTACTTGATCTCGGTCGTGGCAGGCCAGTTTGCCGCGTATCGCCAGGAATATCGCCAAGGGGATCGGGTCGTGCCGGTCATTTCTTATGTGCCTCCGGATCGGCTCCAAGACGCCCCGCGCAGTTTCCGCCGCACTCCCGAAATGATGAAGCTTTTTGAGCAGTGGACCGGTTACCCTTATCCTTGGCCCAAGTATGCCCAAATCTGTTGCGACGAATACGGGGGCGGGATGGAACACACCTCGGCCACCACCTTGACCCTGGACACGCTCCACGATGAGCGAGCCGCCCTGGATGTCAGCTCCGAGCCGCTGGTGGCCCACGAACTGGCTCATCAATGGTTCGGCGACTTGGTCACTT
>JAJRRR010000348.1 GCA_024279285.1 Planctomycetota bacterium | reverse complement strand
TCAATGACCCCTTTGTCGTGGGGAGGGAGAATTTGCCCTCCGGTGGACCAATAGACTTTCACGGCGTTATCGGAAGGGGGATTGTGGCTTGCGGTGACCATGATCCCACAGGTGGCCCGTTGGTGCCGCACCGCTACCGACAAGCTGGGGGTGGAATGATAGCCCTGGAGAAAATAGACCCGAAATCCGTTGGCTGCCATCACTTCGGCACACAGTCGGGCAAAGTGGTCCGAGCGGTGCCGGGTGTCGTAGCCGATGGCGCAGCTTAGGGAGGCATCCGGGCCGTGCAGAGTTCGCAAGTAGTTGGCTAGTCCTTGGGCACTCTCCCCAATGGTGCGGTCGTTGATGGCGTTGGTTCCGATGGGATACATGCGCCCCCGACGCCCCCCCGTGCCAAAGGGGATCACCGTCCAGAACACTTCATCCAACACCGACCACTTCTGCTGCCGGATGTGTTCCAGCACTTGGGAACGGTAGTCGGCAAAGGCCGGCTGCGTGAGCCAGCGACGGATGTTCTCCACCGCCGAGGAGGAGAGCCGTCCTTGGACTTGAGCCTGTTGGAGTTGAGCAAGTGCCCGTTGGAGTTGATCCGAAAGCTCAGTGCTCATGACCCTGACGCCTCCGATAAGAGGTCCTCTGTCTGAAAGCCATTGTGCCCCAACAGGCCACTTTTTCCAGGGCCGGGAGTTCAGTAGCCCAGGGCGCATCCGTCTTTTCGGGCTTCGGAGGCTCCCAGCAGCACGCCGCGTTGCCAGTCAATCCAGATGCCCTGATAGCCGCCAAATCCGCCTTGAGAGCGTTGGACCCGATGGCCTAAACGCCGAAGCCCTTGCAGGGTCTGTTCCGAAAAACCACTTTCCAGCAGTACGGTGCCGGCACCCTGGCCTGGTGCTCCGGTGGGCGAAGGGCTGCCCACATGACGCACCCGAGGTGCATCTCCGGCCTGCTGCACATTCATCCCAAAGTCAATCAAGTTGATCAGCACCTGGACTTGTCCCTGGGGTTGCATATCCCCGCCCATGACCCCAAAGCAAAACACCGGCCGATTCTGCTGGGTGACCATGGCCGGAATGATCGTGTGAAAGGGGCGTTTGCCGGGAGCGAGGCAGTTGGGATGCTCCGGGTCCAGGGCAAACAAGGCCCCCCGGTTCTGCAAGGCAAATCCCAACCCCTGGGGCACCATCTTGGAACCAAACCCGTAGTAAATGCTCTGAATCAGCGAGCAACAGTTGCGATGCTGGTCCACCACGCTCAAATAGACCGTCTCTCCGGCCGGGGGAATCGTTCCAGGGCCCACATCCACCAGCACCCGATCCAGGGAAATCAACTGACGCCGTTTTTGGGCATAAGATTTGGAGATGAGCTGGTTGACGGGCACTTGGGCCATTTCAGGATCGGCGTAGAATCGGGCCCGATCCGCAAAGGCCAGCTTCTTGGCCTCCACCAACAAGTGCACATACTCCACGGAGCCGAATCCCAGTCGGGCCAGATCAAACCCCTCCAGCACATTGAGCATCTGAAGCACCGCGATCCCCTGCCCGTTGGGCGGAAGCTCCCACACCTGATAGCCCCGATAGGTGGTACTGACCGGCTCTACCCACTGGTTGCGGTGCTGAGCGAAGTCTTCCAGGGTGAAAAGCCCGCCGTGTTTTTCGGAAAATTGCACGATTTGCTGGGCGATGGGCCCATGATAAAACGCCGCCGCTCCGTCGCGGGCAATGAGCCGATAGGTGCGTCCCAAGTCGGGGTTGCGGAACAAATCTCCGGCCTTGGGGGCTTTCCCACCGGGGAGGAAGGTTTGGGCGGCATGTTCGTGCCGGGCCAGAGCCGGTTGGGCAGCTCGCCAATAGGAAGCGATTACCTCAGGCACTGGGGCTCCTTGCTCAGCATAACGAATGGCCTCCGCCAGCAGTTCCCGAAGCGGCATGGTTCCAAACCGCCTCAAGAGGTCTTCCCAACCAGCCACGCAGCCGGGCACAGTCCAGCTCAGGGGGCCTTCGGTGGGTACGAACTTCAGCCCTCGGCGGCGATACTCCTCCAGCGTGGCTCGTTGCGGAGCCCGACCACTGGCGTTCAACCCGTACAGCCGTCCTGTCTTGGAGTCCCAAACCAGGGCGAACAAGTCCCCACCGATCCCGCAGCTCATCGGCTCCACCACGCCCAAGGTGGCGTTGACGGCCACGGCGGCATCTACGGCGTTCCCCCCACGCCGCAACACATCCAAGCCCACCAGCACCGCCAACGGATGACTGGTGGCCACCATACCCTGCTGGGCTACAGTGACGGAGCGACTTTGCTTGGGCCAACGCCCGGGCCGATCGTATCCCCCCCCAGGCCAGCCAGGAGGAGGATCGGCCATCAACTCCCCTGCCCACGCCCAGGCCAAACTCCCCAGGGCAACCTGGTGAAAAAACCGACGACGCGTGCACCGCCTGCTCATATTGCCTCCTGTTGTTTGACTAAAAAGCACCAGCAGGTTCACTTTGATGGGGCTAGCTTCGCACCGCCACAGGCACACCCAACAACTCGGCCAACTCCTCCAGGTTGGCCACCTGCAAGGTGGAACCCAGTTCCGGAGGATCGCTCCAACCGGGACGGCGAATCCACACGGTGGGAATGCCCAAAGCCGCTGCCGGTCGCAAGTCGTATCGGGAGCCAAAAGCACAGTGTAGTACTTCTTCCGGTCCCACCTGCAAGCGCCGCAACAGCTCCAGGAAGTGGGCCAGTTGGGGTTTGTAGCTTTGCACTTGTTGGGCCGTGATGAGCTGGGCAAAAGGCACTCTTAGGCGTTGAAGCGTTTGGTGCAACAGATCATCGTCAATGTTGGAGACCACCACGAGCTGGAAGTGTTGGGCCAGATGCGGTAGCACCCGCGGCACATCTTCAAACACCGGCCATCGGGGCAGGTGCTCCACGATCAACACCGCTTCCGCCGGAGAAAGCCTAACTCCCCATCTGGCCAAGGTGTGCCAAGTGGCTTCGGTCAGGATTTCCCGATAAGGGCGATAGCGATCGCAGAGCAGCTCAAACTGAATGGCCTCCCACTCCCGGGCTACCTGCTCCACAGGCAACGAAAGCCCCTGCCGGGAAGCCAACTGGTCCAAAAGTTCCTGAATCCCGGTGGTCCAATCCACCAGCGTGCCATAGCAATCAAAGGCCAGCACCCGGATGCGCTCTAGGGCATACACGCCGCGGGTTCTCCTATGCGAGAGCCGAGACTGCCGCCAGCCCAAGCCCCCCTCTTTTCCCAAGCAAGGTCATTGTACAGGCCCTTGGGCCGGAGATGCCATGGAGTTTGGCAGCCAGCGTTTTCTCAGGCCAGCCGGAGCCTTTCTGCTTCCAGCGCGCGGACCAGGAACTGCACGGCCTGGGGAGCCATGTGGTTGTAGTAGCTCCAGCCGTGTCCTCCGGCGGAGGTTTCCAGGTCGCAGTGATGAGGCACGCCCATGCTCTCCAGTTTCATGTGCAACCGATCGGAACTGTCCCACCAACGACGGTCCTCTGGATCACAGGCAAACCAGATGTGCCGCGGCCACTGGAACGGATGCACATGCAACAAAGCGGTGTCTTGACGACAGCGTTCTTCGTCTTCGTACATGGCTCCTAGCACCGGATCGCCTTCCCGATAGCGCAGATGAAAATCAATGGCCGGAGCAATGGCCGCCACGGCAGGGAAGGTCTCCGGAAAGCGGAATGCCAGGCGCAAAGCTCCCTGCCCGCCCATGCTCGTGCCCAACAACCCTACTCGCCGAGGAGGAAGATCAAACCGCTTTTGCATCCAGGGGAGGACATTTTCGCGGATGTGGGCTTCGGGAGTAAGTTGGGGATCAAACTCAGGGCAAATCCGATCCACCCACCAACACGGCCCTCCATAAGGAGCCACCACTACCAGCCCATGCTGTTCAAAAAGACCCGTGAAAGTCTCATTTTCCACCAGGCGCGCAAGATGCACCCCGTGCAGATAAATCAAGCTCAGCCCATGCTCGTGCCGCCGTGACGGAACAAACACATCCACCGGATGGCCTGCCAGTTGCTCTTGAGTCCACCCGGGAAGCATGGTCAAGCTCCTTTAATACAACGCCAGGGCCAGTTGGCGACGGTAGTTTTGCACCAGGGGGTCGTCCGGGCCCAGGGCCTCAAAAATCTGGACCATGGCCGCTTGGGCCTCCTTGCGCCACGAGCCCCGATCCTGCTGGACTACCTGCAACAACTGCTTCAGGGCCAGCTCCCACTGACCCAACCCGGCAAGTTTGACTCCCAGTTGGTACAGAACCTCCGGCGAAGATTGCTGTTGGGCTTGTAGTTGAAGTCGTTCCAGCGGAGGAAGCTTTTGAGCCTGGTGGATGAGCAGGGCCTGAGCTACGGCCGATTCGGCTTCCGGTTCCACATAGCCTCGGTCGGCCAGTTCTTGAGCCAATTGGGCGGCTTCTTCCGTCTGCTGCGTGGCCAGCAAGCAACGGATCAGGCCGGCTTTGGCCTCCACCAGTTCCGGCTCCTGTTGCAATGCCTGGCGATAAAGCTCCAGCGCCTGGCCCGGATCACTCTTTTCGGTCTCTTGAGCCTGCCTAACCAGACGCTCAGCAGCAGAAGGCAAAATCCGGCTCAACCACTGACGCAACCCATCCTCCGGCAAAGCTCCCATAAATTGACCAGCTATCTTGCCGTCGCGGAAACCGATGACTGTAGGCACCGCCTGCACGCCCATGGCAGCAGCCAACTCCGGCTCCTGTTCCACCTGCACCTTGGCCAACAAAAACGCCCCTTGATGTTCTTGGGCCAGTTTCTCCAAAAGCGGAGTCAACATCCGGCAGGGAGCACAGCCAGGGGACCAGAAGTCCACCACCACCGGCACTTCCCGCGAACGCTCTATTACCTGTTGTTTGAACTCCGCTCCTCGGGGCACAAACACCCAGGGCGAGTTGCTCTCCTGAGGCCGTTCAAACGGGTTGATGACGCTCATGGTTGTGCCTGTGCTGGAGGAAACTCGGACTGCCCAAGGGGTTCCTTTTAGACCATACATTCCCAGGGGCCAAGCTCCTAGTGGCAAACTTTTCCGAACCGGAAAGTTTTTCGCAAGCAAGAGCTTTCGCCAGCCAAGATCGCCCCCGAGAAAGCCAATACCGGCAAAGCGTCAAGGGCTGGAGTGGGGTTGGGCATCCGAGTCGTGGGCGTCTTTTTGCTCGGCATCTGAAGGGGCAAACGCTCGCTGCCATCCCCAAGGGTCTTCGCCCGCCTGGAGCCAGATTTCCCCAAACAGACGCTCTTGCTTGGCCTTCAGAGCCCGACGCCGGAGCAACTCCATCATGGCCAGAAACACCCCGATCAACGCCGACTTGTGCATCCTCGGCCGGAACAACTGAGAAAACGCCACCGGGCCTTCGCTGGTGACACGAAGCACAATCTGCTCCATGTAAGCTTCAATGGGCGTTTCGTCATAAACGATGTTGGTCGTGGGCGGGGGTTGGTTGTTGCGGCTCAATCGGGCCAAAGCGCTGACCAGGTCCCAAATCTCCAACTCTTGAATTGGCTGCTCAGCAGGATCCAAAGGTCTCAGGTCGTCCGAAGGAGCTTGTCGGGGCACATGAAGCTGCCACTGCTGGGCTCGCTCCTCCAGCAGTCCAGCCAAGTCCCGAATCCGCTTGTACTGCAACAACTGTTGAGCCAAAGGCTGCTGGGGCTGAAGTTCCACCAGGGGCTGCTGCTCTTCGGGACGAGGAAGCAGGCGTTGGGCTTTCAGCTCCGCCAGCCAGGTGGCCAGCTCTAAAAAGTCCCCAGCAGCGTTGACATCCACGCTGGATGCCTGTTCCAGATACTTGAGAAACTGCTCCACAATGGCCACCAGGGGGACCTGGGTCACCTCCAGCTCCCCTTTGCGGACCAAGTACAACAGCAGGTCCAAAGGGCCAGCAAAAGCGGGCAACTGGACCTGGAACACTTCTGTGGCGGTGGCCATAACAGACCCGTCTTGAGCCGAGCAGGAGTTCGGGCTAGGCTACGGCCCTACGGCCGAGGTTCTCCTGGCCGATTTTAACTCCCCCCGCGATCCCTCCCTAGAGGACTTCCCCCTGCGGCAAGGAGATCTCCATGAGTGGCGATACCCATGTCACCTGGCACGAGCACAAAGTTACTCCCCAACAACGGGAACAATTGCACGGGCACCGGGGCTGCGTGGTGTGGTTTACCGGCTTGAGCGGTTGCGGCAAAAGCACCGTGGCCAACGAGCTGGACTATCAACTTTGGCAACGCGGGGTGCATAGTTTTGTGCTGGATGGGGACAACATTCGCCACGGGCTCAATGCCGGACCGGGCATGCTTCAAGAGGAGTTTGGGGAGGAGTTTGCGAGCAGATTTGGCTTGGGCTTCTCGGCCCAGGATCGGGAAGAAAACATCCGACGCATCGGCGAGGTGGCCAAGTTGTTCTGTCTCTCGGGCGTGGTGGCTATCACGGCGTTTATTAGTCCGTATCGGAAGGATCGGGATCGGGTGCGTCGGATCGTGCCCCCGGGACAGTTTGTGGAAGTGTTTGTCAACGCCCCTTTGGAAGTGTGCGAGCAGCGCGATCCCAAGGGACTTTACAAAAAAGCCCGAGCCGGACTCATCAAGGGCTTTACCGGAATTGACGATCCCTACGAGCCGCCCGAAAACCCCGAACTGGTCCTGGACTCCGTGCGTCACTCCCCCCAAGAGCTGGCCCAACAAGTAATCGCCTATCTGGAACAACAAGGCATCCTGCCCGAAAAGAAGTAAGGGGCTTAAGGGTTGGGCCGACGAGCCCGCAGCTCCTGCCAGCCGCTACCACCAGCGAGCCCCCAGCTTCAGCTGGGGGAGGCAGCGCCTGTGGTCTTGGGTCGTGGGCGAGCCTGCGGCTTCAGCCGCAGGAGGCGGCAAGGCCGCTTTACTTTGGTGCTTCCGCACCTGCTGTGATTTCACAGCCGGAGCGGAAGCTCCCATCGCAAGTCGCAAGCCGCCGGACGCAAGTGGAAACGGTAGGGTTATTGGCTAAGAGTTTCTCGGGCTGGGGTCCGAGAGCTGCGCAGGCGTTGTTGGAGGATGGCAGTCCAAGTTTGGGCACCGGGTTCTTGGAGCCTGGCCAGCCAAGCGGCGGCCAAGGCGCGAAGCACAAAGCCCAGTAAAAACAACGCCCCGAACGCCTCCAGCCCCC
>JAJRRR010000347.1 GCA_024279285.1 Planctomycetota bacterium | reverse complement strand
GATCAGCACCCGAACCTGCTCCGGAGCCAACCACAACGGAAACGCGCCCGCAAAGTGCTCGATCAATATCCCCACAAACCGTTCAAACGATCCCAAGGGAGCCCGATGGATCATCACTACTTGATGGGGTCGGTTGTCCGGGCCGATGTATTGGAGGTTGAACCTGTCGGGGCTGGGCAGGTTGTAGTCCAACTGCACGGTGCCCAACTGCCACTGTCGGCCCAGACTGTCGGTGACGATGAAATCGGCCTTGGGTCCGTAGAAGGCTGCCTCACCCTCTTGAATCTCCAGTTCCGGCAAGTTCAGGGCTTCTGCTTCGCGTTTGAGCACGCTTTGGGCTCTTTCCCACACTTCCGGTGAGCCGACATACTTGTCGCTCTGCGGGTCCCGAAACCCCAAACGCACCCGATACTGATCCAGCCCCACCGCACGAAGCACACATTGGGTCATCTCCACGCAGGAGCGGAACTCTTGGGCCACCTGTTCTTCGGTGCAGAAGATATGGGCGTCGTCCTGAGTGAAGCCGCGGACTCGGGTCATTCCGCCCAACTCGCCGGACTTCTCGTAACGATAGACCGTACCAAACTCAGCCAACCGCAGGGGAAGTTCCCGATAGCTTCGCGGTCGGGACTTGTAGATCATGATGTGATGCGGACAGTTCATCGGTTTGAGCAAATAACGCTCGTTTTGTTCCATCTCAATGGGGGCAAACTGGCTGTCGGCATAGTAAGGATAGTGGCCCGAGATTTCGTACAACTCCACTCGGGCGATGTGGGGCGTATAGACCGGCAAATAGCCTCGCCGCAAAAGCTCCTGACGCACAAACTCCTCCAGACAGCTTCGCACGATGGCCCCTTTGGGCTGCCACAGCACCAGCCCCGAGCCTACCAACGCACTGGTGGTAAAAAGCTCCAACTGTTTGCCCAGCACGCGATGATCGCGCCGCTTGGCCTCCTCGACTTGTTGCAGGAAGTTTTCCAGGTCTTTTTGGGAAAAAAACGCCGTGCCGTAGATGCGCTGAAGCTGCTGGCGAGAAGCGTCCCCTTTCCAATAAGCCCCAGCGACCGAAAGCAGCTTGAACGCCTTGATCTTGCCGGGCGAAGGGACATGCGGCCCCCGGCACAAATCTATAAACTCCCCTTGGCGGTAAAACGAAAGCGTTGGGTGATCGGCCAGCCCCTGCTCTATGTGCTCCACCTTGAGCTCCTGGCCCAAATCCCGACACAACTGGATCGCTCTTTCCCGAGGTTCCTCAAACCGCTCAAACGGCTCGTCTTCCTCAATGATTTTTCGCATTTCTTGTTCAATGCGGGGGAAATCCTCCTCGGAAATGGTCTGCTCCAAGTCAAAGTCGTAGTAGAAGCCGGTTTCGGTGGTGGGTCCAAAGGCTAGCTTCACTCCCGGATAAAGCCGCATCACCGCCCGAGCCATCACATGAGCACACGAATGGCGAAGCACATCCAGGGCTTCCGGGTCCTTGGGGGTGAGGATGCGAAGCTGGACTTCCCGGTCCGCAGGCAGGGTGTAGCTCAAGTCCACCACCTGGCCGTTGACCACGGCGGCCACGGCATCCTTGGCCAAGCGGGGGCCGATGCGTTGGGCCACCTCCTGAACCGTGACCGAAGCCGAAAAAGCAAGCGTGGACCCGTCGGGCAACTTTACCTGAACCATCGTTCCCAAGTCCTTGGGCACGAAGTTGGCCAAACTCTTGCCTGAAGCACAGTGGCCACCATACTGCATGCCCCAACTCCAGGACAAGACGGCGCAAGCCCGGAGATGAAAGGCAAGGTGAGATGAGGGAGTGGGGAGATGGGAGGCTTGAACGACCTTCCAGCTCCAGCCTCCAATTTCCCGCCGGCTAGCCTGCGACTTTAGTTGCAGCAGCAGAAAACAGCACGCGCACTTCCACCTGTACTGACGCTCAAGCAGAAAGCAGGCATCCGTCCGCGCGTCGCTGTGGCAAGTGGCAAGCCCCAGGATGCACGCCTTCTGTGTGCTAGTCCTGCTGGCGCCAGCAAAAGCCGCAGCAAGCAGCTCCCAGCAACGAGCGCTCTTGCTCCACTTGGAAAGCGGCAGTATGGTTCTGCCCCGACGCGGTTGAAACTGGGCCCAATTGGCACAAATGACTCCACAGCCCATGGGTTGGCTTAACGCTGGCAGGAGCAGGCTCTGGCTGGTCCTGGCGTTGGTGGTTTGGGGAGCTGGTCAGGGGTGCAGTGTGTTGGCCCCTTGGGTCCCCACGCAGGAACATACCCGCACTTCAGCCCCTTCGGACCAAACCGCCTCTGAGGACCCAGCTTCCGAGCCGGACAAGCCGGCCGATTCCCAAGCCTCGGATTCTACCACCCCCCAGCTAGAGGAAGTTTTGGATCGTCTGGAGCGACAAGGCCGGTTGACCCCAGAGCAAAGAGCCCAACTGGCCACCGATCTGGCCATGGTGGATCGTTCGGCCTGGCCGATTTTGATTCAGTACTTTTTGGCCACCGCCCCAAAAGAGCCTGCGGAAAAGCCTTCCTCAGCTCCGGGCAGTGAGCACTCCGGTGTGTCCGCTTCCGCGGGTTCCTCTCCGCCTGGCTCATCGGGTTCTGCCGGTTCCGCATCTTCCCAACGCACTGGTACTCGGTCTTCTGGTGCTGCCGGCCAACAGGGAACGGGTTTGCCGAGGAGTTCTCCTGGGCCGGGCGCTCCTGGCTCGTCAACCGCTGGGGGTTGGGAAGGCTCAGGGCAAGCCGCCCTGGGTAAGTCTTCTCAGTCAACTGGAAAACCGCAAACCCATCCGGACTCTTCAGCAAGTGCGTGGCCTCAGCAACGCCCCTCCTCACCCCCCCCTGCCCCTTCGGCTCTTTCTCCCGAAGACCAACTCAAACAACTTCTTGGCCAGCTAGAGCAGCAGGGGGACCAAGCAGTTCACTCTCCCGAGGAGCTGCGTCGGGCTGTGCTGTTGCGGATGTTGTACTTGTTTTCTAATCGCACTCAGGAGGCTTTGCGTCCCATTGAGGGTCTGCCTGCCGCCCAGCAGCAGTATTGGATTCACCAGCTTTATGCACTCAAGACCTACCTGGATGCCCAGAGTATTCGCAATTCCAGCTCCCGAGCCACGGAAGCCTGTCGGCACTTGGAAGAAGCCCTGTATCACCTAGGCACCGCAGGCCACTTGGTAGTGAAAAATCTTACTTTGTGCACGGCAGTGCGTAGCTACGGAGTGGTGGAGCCGTTTAAGGAACAGAAGTTTTCCCCAGGCCAGGCGGTGTTGCTTTATGCCGAGTTGGAAAACTTTTCGGTGGAGGAGACTCCGCAGGGGTATCGGACCACCCTTCGGGCCAGCTACGAGATTTACGATGCTCGGGGCAATCGGGTGGCCTCGGAACAATTGCCCCAGGTGGAAGACCGCTGTCGGAATCGTCGTCGGGACTTTTTTGTCAGCTACCGGATTCAGCTTCCGCAGCGGATCTACCCAGGCCCACACAAACTCCAACTGACCATAGAAGATGTCCAAAGCGGCCGGTTGGCCACCGGCACGGTGGAGTTTGAAGTGGAGAAGTAAAACCCACCGGGACCCCAAGGCCATTGCCAGGAGAAAAACCCGGTTGGCACAAACCTGTCCCTTTCACGCTTCCAACTGGCAAAAAGTTAATTTTTGCTGTCTGTTGGTGCGACTTTTCCATTTTTGAAGAAAAGTTGCAGTTTGATATATTGCCAATCAGGCCGTTGGACGCCCCTCCTGGAGAAATTGGGCGCAGATGCCAAAGGGAAGGCATCGGACAGAAGATCCTGCGGTGGCTTCACCTTGGGGACGGAAACCACCTGGGGGTGATTCCCCAGGGGGTATTATCAGAGATCGGCCACCCCACGGCATCGGACGCGCCGTCGGCCCTCCAAAGCCGAACACTCATTCCCTTTCTGCCCACCTGCGCCATCTCTGTCCGGAGTTGATCCGACAGCCACTGAGCAAACGATAGCGTTGCGTGCGATTTGCGTCTGCGGCCGACAACTTGTGGCGGCTGAAAATAAGAGCGGGTTCTTGTTTCGGCGCCTGGACGCAAGTGGAAGTGTGTTTGCTATCTTCTGCTCCCGCGGCTCAAGCTGCGGGCTCGCCGAGCTTAAACTCGGGGTTCGCCAGTGGCAGTAGCTGGCTCAAGCTGCGGGCTCGCCCAAATCCCAAGTCCCACGACCCAGGACCCAAGACTTTTGGCCCCACCCTCCTTACTCAAAAAAGAAGATCACGCTACGCCAAACCTTTGGTCGCTTGGTACAAGGGCTTCACTGTTCCGCTTCTCCGTGGCCGCGCTGGCGGAGCCGGTGGCGATAGTGGAGGCTGGCACGATGCAACAAGGCCAGCTCCTCGGGCGAAAGGTCTTGCAGACCGTGGTCGTGAATTCGGGCCAAAAGACGATCTACTTGTTGCTCCAGTTGTTGCTCCTCGGTGTCTTCGGTGCTGGGGGTCCAAGAAGGCTGCAAGGGTTCTGGGGTTTCTCGGGCCAGCCAATGCTCTGACTCACCAGAGGCAGGTTCTCGGCACTCCTGCTGCTGAGCCATGGAAGGCTCTGGAGCCCAAGGCATCGGGGCCCAGGCGGGATTTTCCTCGGGCTGGTCAGCACATTCTGGCTGACTTGGGCCTAAGGATTCAGGCACTGCTGCCAAAAAAATCACCATTCCCATGCCCAGCAGTGCAGGGACCAGAAACTCCCAACTAGGACCAAGCATCAGGGCTCCCACACACATCCCCAGCCCACTCAATGCCGTGGCATGGCGCAACATTGGAGACTGAGCCGACCTGCGCCCCAAATGTTGCCATGCCCAACCGGCATCCAAGGCTCGTGCAGGGAGCAGATTCACCAAAGCTAAAGCCAAGTTTGTCCAAAAGAACAATTGCAACAGCCACAAGGCGAGTTGGGCCGGTGCGAGGCTGTTCAGGGACACGAGCACTTCTGTCGGGTTCGCAGGAGTTGATCCGTTGAGCTTCAGTATGCTCCAAGCCGCCCAGGCTCCCAGTAGATTAGCCCCTGGTCCTGCCACAGCCAGCCATAGCACTCTTCGGGAATCCAGCCCTGGCAAAGAGCCGGGGATTCCACCCAAGGGCCACAACACCCATCGGGCTATCGGGATGCGGAGCACTCGGGCCACCCAGGCATGTCCGGCTTCGTGCACCAGAGTGGATAACAACAAAGTGCCCAAAAACACCACATACCACCCCCAGCCAGGATGACCCGTTCGCCACACTCCAGCAGCCAACAGCGCAGCAAAAGTACCCCAATGGGCATGCACCCTGAGAGAAGATCGTTCCCCTTGGGCCACCGCTACCGACCAGTTCCACGAAGTGTCCATTTTCTCACCGGCCACAGTCGTTCGGACCCCCTGCGGGCCATCTTAGCCCAAAGTGTTTCAAAAAGCAAAACGCCTCAAAGCCATCCAAGCTTTCTCCGGAAACTCCTGTCCACTATTTCCCTTATCAAAACTGGTGCCTTCGGCTGGCTCGTGTATGAGTTTGGCAAAGGGGAGTTTGGAACCAGGACCAAAATAAAGGGCGAAGACTTGACATATGGAGTTCCAGGAAATAACGATGAGAATTAAGCTGGGTAGGTATGGACCGATTTTTGGCTATGGGCCAGCACAGGGGACGGTCCATGGGGAAGTGGATTCTGCTGGCCGTGCTTGGGGTTGCGGGGCTGGGGTTCGCGGCATGGTTGCTGGCTCAAAGGCGGGTTACGGAGACGGTTTTGCGCAAGGTGGTCCACCCCCGAACCGGCCGTGTGCGTCGTGTGTACATACGCCGTCCCCGACTGCGTGCTAAGCTGTGGTTTGAGCCTGATTCCCATTCGCCAACCAAGTTTGTCGTCAAGTTTCAGGGTGATCCGGATGGGTTTACCGTTACTCGACTCCCAGGCGAGCCTATCCACATGACCGAAGCCCGGGAAGCCCTCCTGGAACTGGGTTTGGACCTGGAAAAGTGCTCCTGGGAAGACATTGTCAAAGCCGCCCAGTAGGCCCGTTGGAAGAAGACTTCCCTTTGGCAAATCCCAAGCGTCCCAAAAGCTCACGATGCACCCTGGATCGGGAAAGGACTTGACCCGTAGCCCTTAGGTGATTTGACAAGTTCCGTTGGGGCAGTTAGCATAGGTAACTGGCGGGGAGGGGGCATGTCCATCTGGGGCATCAGGAACAGAAAGAGGCGCAAAACCGCTTCCCTCGGGAAGCTGAAAGAAAGAGGTCGGTGCAAAACAACTCCACGGCGCCTCAGGAGTGGCAGGTCAATGGAAGTGCATCTGAAAGTATTGGTGGGTCGCCACGCGGGCCAGGTGATCCGGATTGCTGCTCCCAAGTTCCTCATCGGACGAGCAGAAGACTGTCAACTTCGGCCCCACAGTGAACTGGTCAGTCGGCACCACTGTGCGTTGATCATCGAGGGCAACTATGTGGAAGTTCGGGACTTTGGGAGCAAAAACGGCACCTTTGTCAACGACGAACGGGTGCTGCCGGTTCGGGAACTGAAGGACGGCGACATCTTGCGGATCGGACCATTGAAGTTTGAGGTGCACCTGGTAAGCCGTCCTCAACCGCGTCCCAAACGCCCCAAGGTCTCCTCAGTCCGCGAAGCAGCCGTGCGTTCGGCCGAAAGTCCCTCAGCCACCATTGCCGACGAGGATGTCAATCAGTGGCTTAGTTCCGACGAGGCGGTTTCGGCTGATCATCCCACCCGAACTATGGTCGCCACGGACGAAACCGCCAACTTCACTGCCGAAGCCCTGCTGGGCACCCCGCCCAACACCGAAATGACCGCCAACCCCGCCCAAAAGAAGGAAGAAAAAGGCAAGGAAGAAAAACCCTCCAAGCCCGCCGAACCTTTCAAACCCACCATCAGCGCCGAAAGCAGCGAAGAAGCCGCAGCGGAAGTGTTGCGTCGTCTGCGGCGACTGCGATAGCTGCCCTGCCTGCCCCAATTCATCTCCCACCAAGTCCCTGGTGAGCTTCCCACAGGGACGCATCCCTTTGGAGGGATGCTGCTCTGCTGCGCAAGCCAGGAACAATTGACGCCTAGTCCCTGTTGGCGTTAGGCTGCAAGAGTACTCCTGCTTCCTTGGGTTATCTGCCGAACTGGGAATGACCCTCCAAGCTACTCCCCCAGCAGGGAAGGCTGCCCCGATGCGTATGTTGGTGTTTGGCTCAGCGACACTGATTGCAGTGGCGCTGGCAAATCTTGCCGTCGGACAGACTTATCCCCAGTTGGATTCCACCTCCCAAAAGGCAACTTCAGACCAAGCAGTTGTGAGTTTCCAAGCCCAGGTCCCCGCGGCACTGAGACGCCCTGTGGCTTTGGGCTTTGTGGACCAAGGGCATCGGGTCGTGGTGGCCAACCGCGACACCGGCACGATTTCTCTGGTAGATGCACAGCGTCTTCGGCTCCTGGGCGAACAAGAAGTGGGAACACGGTTGGAGCATCTGGTTGTTCATCCGGATGGGCAGCACCTTTTGGTGGTGGATGGGCAGCAACATCAGCTAATCGTGCTACGCTATGCCAGCGGAAAGCTTCAACCCGTAGCTGCTGTCCCGGTCCCTGCGTTTCCGGTCCAGGTGGCGTTGTCTCAGAACGGTCAAACGGCTTTTGTCAGTTCGTTGTGGTCGCGTCGGGTGAGCCGATGGAAACTCCGCATAGGCAAGGATGGACGCATCCAGGGACTTCAAGCCCAAGGGCAATTGCGTTTGCCGTTTTGTCCTCGGGCATTGTTACCTTTGGAGTGTGAAGATGCCCTGTTGGTGGCCGACGGGTTCGGAGGCTCGGTGGCCGTGGTGGAGTTGGGCAAGGAGATGAAACTGCTCCAGGTGCGCCAGCTCCCGGCCCATAACATCCGCTATCTGCGCCTCCACCCCCGAGGCACTCATGTGTTGGTGGCCCACCAAATCCTCAACGATCTGGCCCGAACCACTTCCAACGATGTCCACTGGGGCGTGTTGATGAGCAATGTGTTGCGCTGGGTGCCGCTGAGCAACTTGCTGGAACTGAAGCGGCCTGTGCTCCAGGGTACCCATGTGCACCTGTTGGGCGATTCCCGATTCGGAGGGGCCGACCCGTGGGATGTAGCCATCACAGCCCAGGGACGAGTGATCGTCACCCTGGCCGGAGCCGATCATGTGGCCGTGGGCACCCAAGACGAATATGTGTTGACCCGATATGCCGTTGGCCGCAACCCGGTGGCTGTGGCCCTGGACCCTGAACAAAAACACGCCTGGGTGGCCAATCGGTTCGACGACACCCTGACGGTTTTCCGTCTCAATCCTCCCGGGACGGTGGCGACGATTTCTTTGGGCCCCCAGCGACCACGCACCCTCATTGAACAAGGCGAAGAACTGTTTTATTCCGGGCGGTTGTCCATGGACCGCTGGATGAGCTGCCACAGTTGCCACACGGATGGGCACAGCAACGGGCTGCTCAATGACAACCTGAGCGACGGCAGCTTCGGGGCACCCAAGCGAGTGCTGTCGCTGTTGGGCACGGGCGATACGGCCCCTTGGGCCTGGAACGGTTCCCGAAGCCAACTGGACACTCAAATCCGCGCCTCGGTTCGGACGACGATGCAAGGGCCACCAATTTCTCCTGAGCAGGTCAACGCCTTGGTTGCTTTCCTGCGGAGCTTGCCTCCGGCACCGGGATTGGGGCAGTTTGACCCGCCCGACAAAAAACTAGTGAGCCAAGGGCAGCGGCTGTTTGAGCAACTCGGCTGTGCTGATTGTCATCGCCCGCCGGAGTACACCACTCCAGATGTTTACGATGTGGGTCTGCACGATTCCCAGGGCCTGAAGGAGTTCAACCCTCCTTCGTTGCGGGGGGTGAGCCAGCGACGCCGATTGTTTCATGACAATCGGGCCGGTTCTTTGCAGGAGGTGCTGCACCAATTCGGCCACGGACTGGACGGACACCGACTTTCTGCCCAGGAACTCGAAGCTCTGATTGCCTTCCTCAGCACGCTCTGACTTTGAAAAGCGGCCTCTTGTTCGCCCTTTCAGTGGGCCTAGGTGCTTACAAACTGCCCGAGACAGAACCACGCACAAAAGAGAAAAAGGCTCCTTTTGAGAGAAGCCCTTTTTGTGCACTCTCATCCGGCTCGGAGCCCCCAGGAGGGGCGGAAAGCTATCGTTTGGAGAACTGGGTGGCTCGTCGGGCTTTGTGCAGCCCGTATTTCTTGCGTTCCACCACGCGGGCGTCCACGGTCAACATTCCGGCTTGGCGCAAGGGGGGGTGGAACTCAGGATTGAATTGTTTCAGGGCCCGAGCAATCCCCAGCCGGATGGCGTCTGCTTGGCCGGTCAAGCCACCCCCTTGGACCCGAACGCGGATGTCCACCTTGCCCACCACTTCTACCAGTTCCAGAGGCTCCAGAATGCGCTTGCGATGCTGGAGGTTGACAAAGTAGTCTTCCAATCGGCGCCCGTTGACCCAAATCAGTCCGGTTCCCTCCCGCAGTCGCACTCGGGCGGTGGATGACTTGCGGCGCCCGGTTCCCAGGTATTCCTGTTTCTTGGATGCGGTCTTGGCCATAGCTGACACCTGAAACGGGTATTTTCAAGGGGGAAAGGGGAATTTCGCTACTTACAGGCCAGTTCCAAAGGTTCAGGTTGTTGGGCCTGATGGGGGTGGTTGGGTCCTGCGTAGATTTTCAGCTTTTTGAGCAGCTTGCGTCCCAATCGGTTTTTGGGCAGCATGCGACGCACGGCCAGTTGCAGGATCAGTTCGGGCCGTCGTTGCAGTCGGGCTCGGGCCGTCTCGGTCTTCAAGCCCGGATAGCCCGTGTACCATGTGTAAACCTTCTGATCCCACTTCTTGCCCGTGAACACCACCTTCTCGGCGTTGATCACCACGATCCAATCGCCGGTGTCCACATGGGGAGTGTACTGAGGACGGTGTTTGCCCATGAGGATTTTGGCGATTTCGCTGGCCAGACGGCCCACGACTTTCCCCTGGGCGTCCACCAAGTACCACTTCTGTTTCACCTCGCCGGGTTTGGCCATGTATGTTTTTTGAGAAGGTTGCATGGCAGCTCTGCACTAAGCACAAGTGGCAGGGGTATGGGAAAAGTGTAGTTTACCGCCACCCCCTTGAGCCATCAAGGCGGCTGTCCTATAAGAAGGGCACTCCAGCCCTGATTTGATTGGTCGGTAGCCATGAAAATCGCCATTCCCAAGGAAACCTTTCCCGAGGAGCGCCGTGTGGCGGCTGCTCCGGCCACCGTGGCCACCCTGCGCAAGCTGGGCTATGAAGTGCTGATAGAATCCGGAGCCGGAGATGGCGCCGGATGGAGTGATGAGGATTACCGGCAGCAAGGGGCCACGGTGCTGGAAGACCGCAGGGAGCTTTGGTCCCAGGCCGATGTGGTGCTTCAGGTGCGGTCCTTTGGAGCCAATCCCAACGCGGTGGCCGATCTGGAGTTGCTGCGCCCCGGGCAAACGGTAGTTGGGTTTTGCGAGCCTTTGAGCGAGGGGGCCACCATGCAGCAGGTGGCCGCCCGAGGGGTGAATCTGCTGGCCATGGAATTGATCCCTCGGACCACCCGCGCCCAAAGCATGGACGCCCTCAGCTCCATGGCCACCGTGGCTGGCTACAAGGCGGTGCTGCTGGCTGCTTCGGCCTGCTGGAAAATGTTTCCCATGCTCATGACCGCCGCAGGGACGATTCGTCCGGCTCGGGTGTTCGTCATTGGGGCTGGGGTGGCTGGGCTTCGGGCCATTGCCACGGCTCGGGCCTTGGGGGCCGTGGTCCAAGCCTACGATGTGCGACCCGTGGTCAAGCAAGAAGTCGAAAGCCTCGGGGCCCGATTCCTGGAGCTGGGACTGGAAACCCAAGAAGCTCAAACCGAAGGCGGCTACGCCAAAGCCTTTGACGAACAGTTCTACGAAAAACAACGCCAACTGATGACCCAGGCCCTGATCGAAAACCAAGTGGTCATCACCACCGCCGCCGTACCCGGCAAAAAAGCCCCTGTGCTGCTCACCGAACCGATGGTCCGCCAAATGCAACCTGGCTCAGTCATCGTGGACTTGGCGGCCGAACGCGGTGGTAACTGCGAGCTGACCCAGCCGGGAAAAACCATCCAAGTGCACGGCGTAACCATCATCGGCCCAGTGAATCTCCCCTCCACCGTCCCCACCGACGCCAGCTTAATGTACGCCCGAAACCTGGCCAATCTGGTTTCCCACCTGACTCAAGACGGCAAACTTACCTTGGACTTGCAAGACGATATTGTCCAGGGGCTGCTGGTGTGTAGGGAAGGGGAGGTGGTGCATCCTCGGGTGCGCCAGACCCTGGGCTTGCCCCCGCTGGAGACCTCGACCGAAAAAACCGAATAACCCCCGCACCCGGGGCCTAGAGGACCAATGGGCACTTGCTTTCCCTGGGCCAAACCCCAGGACTTGCCAAAGCAAACTGACACTGGGATCGGCTACCAACCGCCACTGAAAAAGCCCTAACCCCCACACCCAACACACCAAACCCGGAGCAAACGCCATGGAACTGATTTCCAGTTTGACGATTTTCGTGCTGGCCATATTCGTGGGCTTTGAGATCATTACCAAGATTCCGCCCACTTTGCACACCCCACTGATGTCTGGCTCCAACGCCATCAGTGGGATCACGCTGGTGGGAGCGATTCTGGCCGCCGGAAGCGATTTGCCGACGGTGGCTCGGGCTTTGGGGTTTCTGGCCGTGGTGCTGGCCACGGTGAATGTGGTAGGTGGTTTTCTGGTGACCAACCGCATGCTGGAAATGTTCCGCCGAAAGGGTTAATGCCGTGGATCGCACTGTGGTGATCAATCTGGCTTATTTGCTGGCAGGGGTGTTGTTCATCTTTGGGCTCAAAGGGCTCACACACCCCCGAACCGCCGTGCGCGGCAACCTGACAGGTGCATTGGGAATGCTGGTGGCCGTGGTCGCCACCTTAGTGCACCAGGAAGTGGTGTCCCTGGGGCTGGTGATTGCCGGAATGGTGGTCGGTGCGGCGGTGGGAGCCGTGTTGGCCCAGCGAATCCACATGACTGCCATGCCCCAACTGGTGGCACTTTTCAACGGCTTTGGCGGAGGGGCTTCGGTACTGGTGGCCGGAGCGGAGCTTTTGCGCTCCGGTACCACTTCGGCCCAAACCACCGCCCTGGCAGCCGCCGCCGACGCTGCATCCGGACCTGGGGCGACAAGTGCCATGGGTCTGGATCAACTGATCGCCGTAGTGGCCTCGGGACTCATTGGAGCCGTCACCTTTTGGGGCTCCATGGTGGCTTTTGGCAAGTTGCAGGAGCTGCGATGGCTGAAAAAGCCCATTCACTACCCAGGCCAGCATCCGGCCAACGCCGTCCTGGGAGCCTTGGTGCTCGCTTTAGGAGTGGCCATGATCTCGTGGCCTGAACATGCGTGGCTCTACTGGGCGGTGGTGCTGGTGGCTTCGGTATTGGGCGTGACTTTGGTGCTGCCCATCGGAGGGGCCGACATGCCGGTGGTGATCGCCCTGCTGAACTCCTACTCCGGACTGGCCGCAGCCGCCACGGGATTTGTGCTGGAAAACAATGTGCTGATCATCTCCGGCTCCCTGGTGGGAGCTTCCGGGGTGATCTTGACCCAACTGATGTGCAAAGCCATGAACCGCTCCTTGGTGCATGTGCTCTTTGGCACCTTAGGTCCGGGCGAAGAAGGAGCCACAGCCGACGAAGTCTATCAGGGGCGCATCAAGTCCACCTCGGCCGAAGAAGTGGCCATGCTTTTGGAAACCGCCCGACGAGTGGTCATCGTCCCTGGCTACGGCATGGCCGTGGCCCAAGCCCAACATGCCGTCAGCGAACTGGCCAAAGTACTTGAGTCCCGAGGCACCGAAGTGGAGTTTGGCATCCACCCGGTGGCTGGACGCATGCCCGGGCACATGAATGTCCTGCTGGCCGAAGCCGATGTCCCTTATGAGAAACTCAAAGACCTGGACGAGATCAACCCCACCTTTGAACAAACCGATGTGGTGATCGTCATTGGGGCCAATGATGTGGTCAATCCGGTCGCTCGAACCGATCCCAACAGCCCCATCGCCGGAATGCCCATCCTGGAAGTGGACAAGGCCAAAACCGTGGTGGTGATCAAGCGGAGCTTGAGCCCCGGTTTTGCCGGCATCCCCAACCCGCTTTTCGCCGCCGACAACACGCTGATGTTCTTCGAAGACGGCAAGAAGGCCATCACGGAGCTGATTTCGGCTCTCAAAGAACTCTAGCCGCAGCCAGACAGCCGGAAACCTTGATCCTCAGATCACCATTCCGGCCGGGATCACGGCTCCTTTTTTCACCACGACGATGCCGTCGCGGATTTGATGGGTAGGTTGTTCCTCGGCACAGGTGACTTTGTCTCGGTTGACGATGTGCACTTCCTGGCCGATCACGCAGTTTTTGTCCACGATGGCATTTTCGATCACACAGCCGGGGCCTACTTGGGGCCAGGGGATTTCCTTGCCAGGAGTGTGGTCCGGGTAGTAGTCGGCTCCCATCAGCACCGAGTTGCGGATCACTGCTTCGCGCCCAATGCGACACCGAAGCCCGATGACGCTGTTTTCGATCACCGCTCCCGGCTCTATCACGCACCCATCTGCAAGCAGTGTGTTGCGCACCGTGGCTCCCAGCACACGCGAAGGGGGTAAGAAGCGCGGTCGGGAATAAAAGGGCAACCGCTCCAAGTACAAGTCAAACGGCGGCTCCGGACCGGCCAACGCCAAGTTGGCCTGATAAAACGACCCGATGGTCCCTATGTCCTCCCAATAGCCCCGGAACAAATGCACCTGAACATGCCTTGCGCGTATGGATGCCGGAAACACCTCCTTGCCAAAGTCCTGATACTGCGTCTTTTCCAGCACATCCACCAAGGTTTGCCGGTTGAACAAATAAATGCCCATGCTGGCCAGAAACAGCTCTGGAGCGATTCCGTGCTGTTGAAGGAACGCCGGATCACTGTGCACTAGCTCCAGCTCCTCATCCGTCTGAGGCTTTTCCAAAAATCCAACCACGCGTCCTGTGGAATCCACCCGCATGATGCCCAACTGGGAAGTGTTTTCCCGACTC
>JAJRRR010000346.1 GCA_024279285.1 Planctomycetota bacterium | reverse complement strand
GAGCCAGACTCCGCAGAGCCCGACCCCTGCACAATCGCCGGCACCACCCAGACCTTCACCGTTGCTTCCACCCCTTGGCCCAGGTGGACATTCACTTCGTACAGACCAAGCTCTTTAAGCGGCCCTGGCAAGCGCACTTGCTCTGGAGCGATAGCAAAGCCCAGGCCCTTCAGCGCCTTGGCAATTTCGTTGGGACCCACCGAACCATACAGGTGGCCTTCGTCGGTGGCGTTGGCTTCAATTTGCACGCTTTGCTGGCTCAAGCGTTGAGCTTCGGCCTTGAGGCTGGCCAGTCGGGCTCGCTCAATTTCGGCCAGTCGGGCCCGATGCTTCTCGATCATCCGCTTGTGATGCTCGGTGGCGATGGTGGCCAGCCCTTGGGGAATCAGATAGTTGTTGGCATAGCCGGGCTTGACTTCCACAATGTCCCCCTGCTTGCCCAACGGTTCTACATTTTGAATTAGCAGAAGCTGGATTCCTCCGTTGGGTCCTCGGGGCAAACGCCGCTTAGGCGACCGACTGCGTCGCTTTCGCACCGTGGTCATCTTTTCCACCACCAGTTTCTAGAACTCGTCCACTTCCACCAGTCAAAGCTTTCAAACTAATGAACCTTCCAAAAGATGACAAGCCCTGAAAGCCTAAGTTTTCCCCGTGGAGGGTCTTAGGTGGGTTGCCCTAAGTGGCTGGTCAAAAAGCTGTTAGCAAAAATTTGCGCTGCCCAGGCAAAGCAAACAAAGGCTGCTTCCCTGAGGAAGTTGCGAAGAGCCGGGCTCCCACGAACCGTTCCCCCGCTGGTAGCAAGCTGAACGGACAACCTGGAACAGCCAAGCCACAAAGAAAGCTATGGCACAGGAGCGTCCCGGGCCGGGACGGCCGAGAAATGCAGGTGCACCGCAGGGTGCATCGTGTAAAGCCGGAAACCCTTGCCGACGTAAACCAGGATGCCGCTGGATTTGTTTTCTCGGGCCGGGAGCAAAGGGTTGCCAGGATACTTTTCCCAATGCACCAGGTCGCGGCTGGTGGCAATGTTGGTGGACCAGTAGGGCTGGTCGCCTCGGCCGTGATAAAGTGCGTAATAGCGGTCACGGTATTTAATGATTTGATTCAGCGCGATGAGTCGGGCTTCGTGCGGGGCCGGACCAGGGACCATCACCGGATCGTCTTGCACATGAATCCAGGTCCTCAAATCACGCGACTTGGCCAACCAAATGCCCCGGTCCCGACGCTCATAAAACAAGTACCATGTATCGTTCTCGTGCCAAACGGTGGGAGTGCCGTAAGGGCCTTCGGCGATGGGCCGTCCGTTGGTCATGCGGATGTTCAATTTGCCCTTCCGACGCCAATGCACTCCGTCAGGAGAGACGAGCCAATGGGCCCGATCGTGCAGCCCCTCGGCAAACATGTAAAACACTCCCCGATAGCGAACCACCATCATGTCCTCTACCCAATGCTTGTCATACAAGGGATTGCGTGGGTGGCGTTGCCAGTGGATTCCGTCCCGACTGGTCGCGTAGCCTAGCTTCTTCAGCCCCTGGCGTGTGCCATCGTATCCGGTGTACCAGAGGTGATAAGTGTTGCCGACTCGGAGGATCCAACCGCGTTCCCGAATGGCTTGGTCCCAATGACCGGGTCCTGCGGCCTTGAAGACGGGGTTGTGCCGGTAAGGAACAAACCGGACCAACTCAGGCGGGAACTTTTCCTCCTGGGCCAGGAGTTCTCCCCCACCTGGTCCTAAACACATCCACACCGCAGCCAGCCCAACCCAACTACGCATGGCCCTCTTGGCACACCCCAAGCATTTGCGGAACATGCAAAAACACCCTTTGCCGACAAGAGCATTTTTGCCTGCAGATGGGGAAAAATCCAACCAGCGCCCCACCTTTCCAGGCCCTGTGGCAGAGAGCAGACCCTGGAGCAGTTCTCCATCTAGGCAGAGGTGGTCATGGTCTCCTGAGGAGCCGAGGCGGACTGGGCAGCATCAGATGGTTTGACTTGGGCTTGTCGTTGGAGTTGTTCCATGCGTTGGAGGAGTTGGTTGAACGGCTCGGCCAGTTCCTGGAGCAAATCGTCTTTGCGGAACCGGATGGGTTCCACCGGTTTCCCTTGGGCCAGTGCTTCCAAGGAGCAATGCAAGCGATAAATCGGGCCCATGAAACGATGGCTCACCCGAATCATGTCGTAGAGGAAAAACGGCACCAGCACTCCCAGGGCCACGAACACCGGAGCGTATTGGCGCCAGATGTCGGCCAGATGGTTGTGGAACAGTCGGGCCGGTCCCCGGACGGCCAACTGCCACAGAATCAAGCTGGCCAAAACAAACACGGCCGCTGCTCCCAGGTAACACAACACCCGAAGCACCAGAAAACCTTGCACACCCGGGTGTACCCAAACCCGTTTCCTTCGTTCAACGCCGGAGGGAGCCATCGCCATCTCCTTGCTCGTCTGGCCGAAAGGGAACACAGACCGTTTCCGGCACAACTATAGCTTATGGCTACCCTCGACGCGAAATTCCTCCCAAAAAGAACACACCGGCACTTGCCCTTGGAGTGGGCAAACCTCCTTTCTTGACCGCTCAAGCTCGCCGGTTGGAGCCTCTAGGGGCAAACAGTTCTGAAGCTGAAAGCTCCGGTGCAATCCAAGCAGCGAAGTTGAGACTAATCACGGATGCGCACTTGACGAAATTGCACGCCGTCCAAGCGTACCATCGGGCTGGTCGGTCCTCGCGCCGAGGTGCGGAACGCCCGATTCCACGGCAGTCCATAGGCAACCATCCGTCCTGTCGAAAGCTCTGCCACATACAGAACACAATCAGCCATTTGAGCCACCCCGGGACCCCGGCGGAAAACCTGCTGACCAGTCACCATCGTAAACCGTGCTCGCTTGGGATTGGCAATCCCCAGGTCTTTGAGCACATTGGCTTGGAAGAATCCTGAAAACTTGCCCGTGAAAGGATGGATCACATACGCCTTGATGTCTCCGGTGAGCGTGTCCAGCACGAACACCGCTTCTCCTTCTTCGTCCACCGGACCAGTGGCAATGATCAGATCGTCTCGTTCACTGGTGGCCGTGGCCTGAGCTTGAGGCAAGTGATGCCACCAGCTTAAAGCCCAACCCAATGCCAAGCCCAACGCCACACACCCGGCATAGCTCCACACGCGCTTGCTACTCATTCCAAAAGCTCCTTGTGTGAGAAACGAAGTTGGAAAGGTCCACTTGGGGCGCCCCTGAATCCCCGTGTTCATGGTATCGCCTGGCCGGGAAGCTGGCCAGTTGGATTTTCCCGGCGATCCTCTGGAACAGAACAGAAAAGTTGCAAGGATGGCCCTCGCCGTTTACCTTCCTGGAAAAGCCCGATTGAGTCTTCCCGAACTCTCGCCTCCAACCAAGGAGACGAACATGGCACCACAATCCCGGCGACGGTTCTTGGCTACGGCGGTGGCTTCTGGAGCTGCGTTGGTGGCGGCTTCAGGGACAAGTCGTGCGGAGCCTTCCGGGACCAAGCCGCTGAGCCCTGAGGAGCTGAAGCGCTTGGGTCGCACTCCCCATACGCGCTTTGCGGTCAACATAGAGATGTGGTGGCGGCGGTTGCCTTTTCTGGAGCGGATTCGTCAGGCAGCGGCGTTTGGGTTTCCGGCTATTGAGTTCTGGAACTGGCGGACCAAGGACATTGATGCCATCGCCGAGCTGACCAGCAAGTTGGGCCTGGAAGTGGCCCAATTCACCGCTTGGGGATTCCGGCCTGGCTTGAACCATCCCAAAAACCACGACCGCTTCGTCCAGGCCATTGAGGAAGCTTGCCAAGTGGCCCGACGATTGCGATGCAAGAAAATGACCGTCGTCGGCGGAGACAACCAGCCGGGCATGACCCAAGAACAAATGCATGAGAACATCATCCGAGGGCTGCGCCGAGCAGCTCCCGTGGCCGAACGCTACGGAGTGATGATGATCCTGGAGCCGATGAACATCCGCGTGGACCACAAAGGGCACTGTCTCTACGGTTCCGCCCCGGCCATCCGCATTTGTCGGGAAGTCAACAGCCCGATGGTGCGCATCAATTGGGACCTGTATCACATGCAAATTACCGAAGGCGACTTGTGTGGGCACCTGCGCGAAGGGATTCCGTGGATTGGCTATCTTCAGTTGGCCGATCATCCGGGCCGCAATGAGCCGGGAACTGGAGAGATTCACTATCCGCGGGTGCTGCGCGAAGCATACGAATTGGGCTACCGAGGTTATGTCGGCCTGGAGTGCCGTCCCAAAACCACCGAACTGGCCGCCGCTCAGGCGGTGCATCGGGCCGATCAGTGGTAAAAGTTGCTAAAGAACAAGTGGACAAAACTGATCTTGCCTCCCCGGGCTTCCGCCGGAGATGAGCCGCTCCTGCAAGAGTTGCCAACGCCGGTTCAAGAAGCGGACCTCTGCTGGGGAGGTTTTGTCCGTTGGCTCTAAGGACATCACCGACCAAAAAGCCCCTTAACCTCAAGAGCAGATAGTTCCTGTTTCAAATTTACTGCGCGAATTCCAAGGAGATGAACGGGAGGAGTTCAGCTTTCCAGCTCTGCCAGGACTTCCTCGGGGATGTTGAAGTTGGCCACCACATTTTGCACATCGTCGTGTTCGTCCAGGGCTTCGAGCAATTTGAGCACTTTACGGCCGGTTTCAGCATCCAGATCCACCGTGGTTTGAGGGATGAGGGTGATTTTTTTCATCTCAGGCGCGATCCCGGCCTGCTCCAGAGCCTGGGCCACCTGTTCAAATTGGGCAGGCTCGCAGAGCACTTCGAATTTGTTCCCTTGGGTCTGGACATCCTGGGCTTCGGCTTCCAGGGCGATTTCCATGAGGGTTTCTTCATCGGTTTGGTCGGCCGGGATGATGAACAGCCCCTTGCGTTGGAACTGCCAGGCCACGCACCCACTGGTGCCCATTTTCCCCCCGTGGCGTTCAAAGATTTTACGCACTTCGGAGGCAGTGCGGTTGCGGTTATCGGTGAGGATTTCGCACAGCACGGCCACTCCACCGGGTCCGTAGCCTTCGTAAACTAATTCTTCCAGTTGTTCGGCGGCCAGCTCGCCGGTTCCTTTTTTGATGGCCCGGGTGATGTTCTCATTGGGCATGTTGGCCGCTTTGGCTTCGGCGATGGCATGGCGCAGCCGGGGATTGGCATCCGGATCCCCGCCGCCGGTTTTGGCCGCCACCATGATGGCCCGAGACAGTTTGCTCCACAGTTTACCGCGTTTGGCATCTACGATGGCCTTTTTGTGTTTGATACCTGCCCAATGCGAATGACCTGCCATGACCACTCTCTCCCTAAGTGAGCGATGGGAAAATGTTCTGCGCCTGAATCCTGCCAGTTCCCGAACGGACCGACCACTAAGGCCGATGCGAAGAAGCCAAGCTCGGGAAATGGCTAATTGTCCGGCGGCTTGCTTTGGGAAGTGATCCCGAGGCGCCGGAGCTTTTGACGGAGCTTTCGGAGCACTTTGGCGTCTTGCTGAGGATCCAGGGCCTTGAGAGCCCGACGCCACCAGTGCAGGGCTTTTTCCTTCTCCCCCAGGGCATGATACACATCGCCCAAGTGGTCCAGAATCACCCCATCCGGCTGCTCGTCCAGCTCCACGGCTTTGTGCAAGTATTTGAGAGCTTCCCGATGACGGCCCAAGCGATACAGCACCCAACCCAGCGAATCCAGATAAGCCGGATTGTCCGGCTCGGCCTGAACCGCTTTGCGAATCATCTGCAAGGCCCGATGCAGGTTCTTCCCCTGATCGGCCCAAAGATAGCCCAAGTCGTTCAGCGCGCCTGGGTCGTCGGGAAATTCGTCCAGCACCTGTTGGAGCCATTCTTCGGCTTCGGCCACTTGATCGCGCAGCAGAGCCAGATGAGAAAGAACCATCTTGGCCTCGCGTACCACCTGCCGCACGGTTTCGGAAGAATAGTCCTCCCCGTACTTGTGAAGCACTTCCAGATAGGCATCTCGGGCCTGATCGTAGCGTCGGGCATGATAGAGAATCCACGCCCGGCGACTGAACACCCGAGGATCGTTCGGCGCCAGGGTCAGGGCTTTTTTGATGGTCTCCAGGGCCTGATCCGTCTTTCCCGATAGTTCTTGGGCCAGAGCCAGGTAGAGGTAAAAGACCGGTTGGTTTTCAGGGCTGAGCTTTTGCTGAACAGCTTCATGGAAGACTTTTTCGGCTTCCTGGGGATGATCGGCCAGGAGCTCCAATCCCCAGGTAAGAAACAGCGCCCCTTGGGCTCCTGGGCGCAGTTGCACCGCGTGGCGGAATAGCTTGGCAGCCACCGGAAGTTTTCCGGCCTTCAAGGCCAGTAGTGCCGCCCCAACCAGTTCTCCAAAACTGGCCTGAGACTTCCTGTGACGCTGGAGAGTTTGCTCCAGCATTTGCTCTACGAGCTTGGGCTGCTTCAGCAGGGCTGAGAGCTGTTCTTCCACCGGGCTGAGGTCCCCTTGCAAATCCACCACACGTCCCAAAGCCTGAATAATCCCCTGAGGCTGATCGGTCTGGCGATAACAATCCAGGAGCAGTCGCACAGCTTGGAGTACATTCCGAGCCAAACCAGGGTTGGCCTTCAGATCGGCTTGGGCCACCGACTCCAGCACCTGGATGGCCTTGGCATAGTGCTTGTGTTCAAAAAGTTTCTGCCCCAAGAACATGCTCAGCGGAACATTTTGGCTGTCCTTTTGGTGGAGCTTTTCTAAATATTCCAGGAGGTCTTTGCGTCCTTGTTGGGCAAAGAGTTTTTCCAGCAGTTCGTAAGGCTCCTGGCCGGCGGTGGTGCCTCGAAGCTCAAAATAGCGCTGCAGATGCTTCCAACTTTGTTCCCTTTGACCTTGTTTCCAAGCAACCAGGGCCAGATGGAACTCCAGTTGCGCCTGATCGCCACTTACGACATGAGCTGTGCGGAAGACCTTCCTTGCCAGATCGAACATTCCGGCTTCTACAAAACTCCGGCCCATCAAGCTGTATGTGGTCGGCACATCGCCCAACATGCGTGCCCGAATCCGACCTGTGATCCGGAACTCCTCAGAGTGTTCCAAGGCTTTCAGCACTTGGGCAAACAAAACGGCGGCTTCTTTGTGGCGGCCCAAGAGGGCATACAGCTTGCCCAATTGCATCTGGATTAACACATGTTCCGGAGTTTTTTGGTCCTGGGGAGACTCCAACTCCAGAGCCCGGCGGTAAAATTGGGCTGCCTTTTCCAACTGGCCCTGCTGGACCAGCACATCGGCCAGGACCTGGAAAAACCGCTTGTTGCCTCCGCCCAGTTCGGCTGCTTTTTGGGCATAACGCACGGCTTCCTCGGCCCGACGCAGCCGAAACGACAACCCAATAATTTGCTCCAAAATGGCGTAAGAATTGGGGTCCAAACGAAACGCCCGCTGGTACAACCGCAACGCTTCGGCTAGCTTACCACGGCGCTGTTTGATTCGGGCAGCAGCAAAGAGGGCACGGGCTTTGAGGCGGTCTTTTTCTTGGGCCGATGGCTTCCGCGGAGGCAAGGTCGGTTCCAGCCGATCCAGGTCCAAAGGAGCTGGCTGGGCGCCCCAAGGCGGAGGAGCCACCAGAGGGAGTTGCTGCTGGGGCTGCGAAGCCACCAACGGCCCCTCTCCCCGAAGTGCTCCCACCATGGCCCCCCATCCCATCACCACCATCAAGCCCAACTGCATTCCTCGCACGGTTTCCACCTCACAGCAAGAGCCTTCCCATCGGCTCCATTCTACCAAGCCCTGGGAGTCCTGACTACGCAAGTGTAAGTTGCGCGTTCCCTCTCAGGCTGGGTTTGTTCTGGCTGTTGCTAGGAACCAACGGACAAAACCTCTCCGGCAGCGGTCCATTCCTTGAACCGGCGCTGGCAGATCTTCCCGGAGCGGCTCGTCTCCAGCGGAAACCCACGAAGGCAAGATCAGTTTTGTCCATTTGTTCCAACAGCCCGTGGAAGAAGGCCCCCCCAAGCCGAAGTTTGCTCATGAAGTTGTCGCAACTCCTGAAAAAATCGCTCGGCAGGAGCTTTGCTTTTCCAGGCTTGCGTTTTTCAACGGGCTACCAAGCTGCGGCAAAAAAAGCCTCCTGGTCCCCACCCTTTGCCCGCAAGGAAAACCATTGCCACGCCCCAGAACGCGGCAAGTAGAACCTCTCCGAAAAATCCTCTATGCCTGACGATTGCCCAGGTCCTTGCGTTTTTCGGATAGGCTGTTAAGCAGTCTGCGGACGATTCTTGGAAACCATCCCCTTGGCCGGTTGTCGGTTAGAAACGCTAACTTTTGCCAACTCGTCATTTGGAAGTTGCTGCCAGTTTTGTGCGCGGGGGGAGAAAGTGGGGATAGGTTGGATCCAGCGGGTCCCTGTGCTCCTTGGGTGAGAGTGCGATACTGCGGTTCATGGCTTGGTGCTCCTAAAGGGTTTTAGGGACTAACAACCGCGAGCCCTACACCAAGCCATGTTTCTGTTTCCAGACCAACCACCCTCCGCTTCCAGTTCGGTGTGGAGTTATTTAGGTCCTTGCATCTCTCCGCCACTGTCCCCCTGCCCACTGGTATGCACAGTGCCCGATAACACGGATAGTCCATACGCTTAGTTGTGACACAAATACACGGCCAAACGG
>JAJRRR010000345.1 GCA_024279285.1 Planctomycetota bacterium | reverse complement strand
ACATGACATTGATCCGATAGTACAGATCTTCCCGAAACCGGCCCTCTTGCACCTCTTTGGCCAGATCCCGATTGGTGGCAGCCAGCAAGCGGATGTTAACGCGCCGCTCTTTCAGCGAGCCGATGCGTCGGATGGAGCCGTCTTCCAGTGCGCGGAGCAGCTTGGCCTGGAGGGCCCCGGGCAACTCGCCAATTTCGTCAATAAACAAAGTGCCGCCGTCGGCCACTTCAAACAGTCCGGGCTTGGCACTGACCGCTCCGGTAAAGGCCCCCTTTTCGTGTCCAAAAAGTTCACTTTCCAAAAGGGTCTCGGGCAAAGCGGCACAGTTGACCACCACCAGAGGGCGATCCCGCCGGAGACTGGCCCGATGCAATGCCCGAGCCACCAACTCCTTGCCCGTGCCGCTTTCCCCCTGGATGAGAATGGCTTTGTCGGTGGGCCCTGCTTTTTCTATCAGGCGGAACACTTCCTTCATGGCGGCCGACTGGCCGATCATTCGCACCTCAGGGGAGGAACGACGAATAATCTGCTTGAGCTGGAAGTTTTCTTTGCGCAGTTGGCGGTGCTCATAAGCCCGGTTGACTACCACTTCCAACTCGGCCAAGGGAAAAGGCTTGGTCAGAAAGTCAAAAGCCCCCATCTTCATGGCCTGCACGGCCGTTTGAATGGTCCCTTGGCCTGTGAGCACAATCACTTCGCAATCGTGTCGGGCTTCGTGGAGCCGCTGGAGAGTTTCCATGCCGGACATGCCGGGCATGACCAGATCAAGGATCACCACATCAAAGTCGTGCTGCTCCAGCAGATGCAGTGCCCCTGCCCCATCCGGCACCTGCTCCACATCATAGCCTCGCCGTTGAAACCTTCGAACTAGAGAACTGCGGAAGTCCTCGTCGTCGTCAACAATCAATAACCGAACCTCTTGAGGCTCAACCACGGTTGCAATCCCTACGGTGCGCAAACTGGGGTAAAAGCACCAAAAAACAACAAAAACCCCCCCACCTGCTGGGCTTAACCTAGGGATAACATAGTAAGAAGAGCAACTTTTGTGCCAAGCAGAGTCTCCTCAGGCGAAGCCCTACTGGCCAAGGGCACTCTAGCAGCCGCCCGCCCCTTGCTCCCCCAACAGGCTTCTTTCAAGGCTTCTGGCCTTGTCTTAGGAACCTGTTCTTCTAAGCTCTCTTGAAATCAGCACTTGTAAGTTTGGGGAGAGCCCACTGCTTGTCCCCAACCAGGGGGAGGTTGCGAATCAAATTGGTCGTGTTTGGTCCCTAACTTGCGAATTTTGATCCTCAATCCACCCTTTGGAGGGCACCGGTCCTTCTGGGGAGCAGCGCGCAGTGCCGTGCCATCACCGGCGCACCTTCCTCATATTCGTGCTGTTTCGCACATCCAGGAGAATTATCACAATTAGGAACTTTTGCAAAAAGAGGCACTGCCACCTTCTCCTACATCCTGACCCTAGTGAACGATATGGCAAGCCAAAAACAAAAAGGATTTTTTTGTCCAAAAACAAGGACCTCAGGCACTGGATTTGCTCACTCTCTTGTAGCAGACCCCTCCAGCATAAGGAACCCGACCGTGAAGCTCCGCAAGATCGTCTTCCCGACCGATTTCTCGCCCTTGAGCGAAGCTGCCCTGGAATATGCCACCGCTTTGGCCCGCGACACAGGTGCCTCTTTGTTGATTGTCCATGTGGAGGAAGACCCGTTGGCTTATGGTGCCGGGGAAGGGTTCGTGCCCCTGCCGGAGTGGAGCACCGAAGCTTTGAAGAAACGACTCCATCAAGTCGTGCCCACGGACCCTCGGGTCAAACACCAGCACCGGCTCCTGATGGGCGATCCGGCCACGATGATCGTCCAACTGGCTGAAGAAGAACAAGCGGACTTGATTGTCATGGGCACTCATGGGCGCAGCGGACTGTCCCGGCTGCTAATGGGTTCGGTGGCCGAACAGGTGGTCCGCACAGCTCCTTGCCCGGTGCTGACCATCAAGCACCCTCAGCCCGCCCCGGATGCCAAATCCCCTGCCCAAGCCAAATCCTCCTAAGCAATCTCCTCGTAAGGAGTTCGGAAGCCATGAACGCTGCTGCTTGGGAGCGTCTGCGCAGTTTGCAAGTGGCCGATGTAATGCAAACCCAAGTGGTCACTTTGCACGCCTATCAAACCATGACCGAAGCAGCTCAAGTGCTGCTGGAGCACAACATCACCGGAGCTCCCGTGGTGGACGAACAGGGCCGTGTGGTGGGCATCCTTTCGGCGGTGGATTTCGTGCGCTCCAAGGCCCAGGAAAATCTGGCTTGCTCCACCCAGCTCTCGCCGTTGGAGTTTCGGACCGTGCACGATGAGCAAACCAGCACCTGGTGTCTGGAACCGGTAGAAAGTGATCGGGTTCAGGCCCACATGAGCCAGCCTGTGCACACCATCGCCCCTCATGCTCCTTTGGCCGAAGCTGCCCGAATCATGTGCACCCAACACATCCACCGGCTGGTGGTAATAGACCGCCACGGTTTTCCCATCGGAGTGCTCACTTCGCTAGACTTGACCGCCGCCTTGATGCAAGCCGTGGAGGAAGCTACCGGATAGAAAGCCTCGTCCGGAAATAGCAACCTGCTTATCCCCCTTTCGGCTTCTTCCCCGGTTTTCCCAGAAATGGTGCGGCTCTAGAAATCCAGCTTTTGCAGCATGTATAGCAGGTGTGGGAGCATGTCAACCACGATCAGCCATTCCCGATTCTCGTAGCAGAAGCGAAAGGTGTAAGGTCCAAACACTCGGCTGTTCAGTTGTTGGAGATTCCGAGCCACGATAGCGACGCTCAATCCACAGCAGTCATGGCAACAAGGCTCATCATGGCCAAGAAAATATCGGGCCCGATAGTCTCCGCCCACGCACTTCATCCAAGCATCGGCGGCTTCCAACTCGGGGTGCTCTGGCACCAGCGGCACACAGATGGTGTGCTTGAGCTTGGCCGTGATTCGGAGGCCCTGTTTGTCCTTGCGAATCCTAACCGGCAGAACCTCATAAATTCGCACCTCCACCATGGTGGGAACCTGAATGGAAAAAGGGCGGTCGGACATCTTAACACACTCCAACAAACAAGGACAGTTGTCAGGTAAAACTCAACTACCAAAACGACAATCTCCTGCGTGGCAATAGGACGACAAGCTCCCAGCAATGTCATCTGGATAAATTGCTCCCAGGACGAGACTCCGTTGTTCTCCATGCAGGCTGGTCGTTTGCATGGCCCTGTCTGCACAAGCAGGAAGATTACAAACCCAACTGATGGCTGCACTGCTGAAGGAGTTGATAGGCGATGGCGTTGGGGTTGTATCCGCTACGCAAACGCACCAAAGGCTTGTGATGCTTGCGGCAGTATTGGCTTAAAGCCTCCGTGTGGCCGTGGCTTGCCCATCGGGGAGCCACCAAGACCAGAAAAACATCCGGGGAAGCAATCAGCGACTCTAGTTTGCGAACGGATTCTCCATCTCGGGCTTCGCACCACACCAACTCCTTGAGCCCGAAAGCCTCTACAATCTTCTTTTGAGCCAAAGGGCGAACCTCGCCGGCCACGAGGACCACTTTCTTCCCTTCAAGCACATACCGGAGCTTTTGGGTGTGCTCGGGAAAGTCGGGCAAGGGGGAATGGGGCAGGGACTTGGAGCACTGGGCCGATTGGTCAGCGCACCTCAGGGCCTGTCGGACCGCCCCAGAAAGCTCCTCCTGCGGCGGCAACTTCGCGCGGATCGCCAGCAGCGCCTGGATGATTTCCGAGTGGCTCATCGGACAACCCAATTGGCTCAACTGCTCAATCGTAGCCAGGATGGTACGAACGGCCCGTTGAGCTTGCTCCCCACCCTGAGGAAACCGTTGCGTGCTCTCATAGCGGAGCTTATTGAGCAGGTTTTGCTGATGCTTGAGTCGTTCCAGGCACTGCTGCAAGCTGCGCAACTGAGTTTCCACTTCTTCAAGCGAGTGGAGGTCCACCGGTTCTTTCCGGCTCAAGTAGGAAACCCATCGGTCAATCTTCCAGTGCTGAAGTAGTTGTCTGATCAACGAGTACATTTCTTTCTGTTGCCGGTCGTCTCTCCCCCAATACTGCTGGGCAATTTGCAGGAGAGCAGATTGGCATTGGGCCAACAGTTGCACCACCGCAAACCGTTCAGAAGCAGGGGGACCAACTCGTAGGGCAATCACACAAAGACGGACACTTTGGGCAGCCGCCGCATACCACCTGGCAAGAAGCTCCCAAGGAGCCGAATCGTGGCTCCACTTGCGATGAAATGCCCAAATGTAGCGACGGAACTTTTTGCCTTGGGCTTCCAGCTTTTTCCGTTGCTGACGATCCTGTCCGCCTTGCAACCGCCACAAGCAGCCTTGGGCTTCAAGTTCCAACTGTCGGGCCAATTGTTCGGCTTGCTCTAGCAAGGGTTTGTTGGATTGCTGGCAAGAAGGGGCGGGAACAGACTGCTTCACGGCTTCCCCAACCGCAGAAGACGCTCCCTGAAGACTGTGGCGCCCTAGCCCTTGGGCCAGCAACTCTACGGCCACTTGCGCAGGCAACACACGGGTACTTTCAGCCTGCTTGTCCGAAGATTCCAGTCGAGATACTTCCGAACGAGTGCTGGCTCCCAGGAACTTCTTCCACAATTGGTCCAGCCAGGCCACAAGCTTCCAGCAGCGGCGAAGAAACTTTCTCATGCTTCACTCCTTTTTTCCAAGGGAAAGCTATGATGCACCGACATCCTCCGCCAACATCCTAGAGAGGTGGCCCCAAAATGTCAAGCAGAAAATCTAGGATTTTGGTCCAATTTGATATAGGAATCACTTGATACTCTGTTGCGCAACTTGCGCCAATCTTATGCGGCCGATTCGCGCGCAGCGGCCACACGCGCGAATTACTGGCAAACTGGAGAACAGTGAAGAGAAACATGAATGAAAAACGATGCTAATGCTAAAGCTAAAGCTAAAGACAATGATAATTCTCAGGAAAAAATCGTACTTTCTGCCCAAACGCCGAAGGAAAGAATCACACAGCAAGACGAAAAACGAGGCGCGAAATGCGGCAAAAACACGCAGAAAACACATGGGAATCGTGGAAGTAAATAAAGAGATGTTTTAGTAAATTTTTGATATTTTGTTTGATGAATTTAACGCAGTTTTGTGTACAGAATTATTTGATGTTTTGTGGAAAGGAATTTGTATCAAATTTTTAAGCGGAGTGAGGGAGGAAGCGCAAGCAGCTTTGCAGCCTTCCAAGCCGCAAGAACTGGTGGTTGCACGAAGCGGTGTCTGCTCTAGCCGGAGGATGGCATGCCAGGGATCACGAGCCCAGCCTTTTCTGGCCACTTGGGTTTCCCCAAGAAGGGGACATGTGCAGCAGGTTTTTCCCATTTGCATCTGGCGAGGAGGACTGCCCTGTTGGGGGCATTTGGACATTGGCCAGGGTTCCGGACTTGGCAAGACAACGGGGGGTGAGGGGTTTTTCCGGTAAGGCAAACCACGCCTGCAGCCCAAGAGCTGGAGCGCAAAGGAAGCCCCCCAGCTCATTTTTGCCGCTTCTTGGGAGCAAAAATCTGGGGGCGGGTCTTGGGGCTTTTGGCCGAAACTGCTTGGACTGGCTTTGGAAGCGGGGTATGATGGAAACGATCAGGGCAGAGAGGTGGCCGGTCTGGGGGCAGTGGTGCTAGGAGTTGGCCGTTCCTGGAAGTTCGCGGAGGGGTTCCCATGTCGCGTTGGGGTGATGAACCCGATGTGCAAACCCAACCTCAGCCTCGGCGCTGGGGCACTT
>JAJRRR010000344.1 GCA_024279285.1 Planctomycetota bacterium | reverse complement strand
GGCCAGCGGGCGCTGATCGTCGCTCCCCCTCGTACCGGAAAAACCATCCTCCTGCAACAGATCAGCAACGCCATCTCCACCAACTATCCCAACATCAAGCTCATCATGCTGCTGGTGGACGAGCGCCCCGAGGAAGTGACTGATATGCGCCGCAATGTCAAAGGGGATGTGTTTGCCAGCAGCCTGGACAAAGATGTGGAAAGCCATGTGCGGCTTTCCAAACTGGTGGTGGAACGCTGCAAACGGCTGGCCGAGATGGGCTACGATGTGTTTTTGCTGATGGACTCCATCACGCGGATGGCTCGAGCGTTCAACAAATGGGTGGGCAATTCAGGGCGAACCGGCACCGGGGGGCTGGACATTCGGGCCCTGGATGTGCCCAAGAAACTTTTCGCCACCGCTCGCGTGTTTGAAGAAGGCGGTTCGCTGACCATTGTGGCTACCGCGCTGGTGGAAACCGGTTCCAAAATGGACGACATCATCTTCCAGGAGTTCAAAGGCACGGGCAACATGGAACTGGTGCTGGACCGGCGCCTGGCCGACCGACGCATCTTCCCAGCAATGGACATCACTCAATCCGGCACACGACGCGAAGAACTCCTCTTGGATCCTGACACCCTCTACGCTGTGACCCTCCTGCGGCGTACCCTGAGCCAGATGAACCCCGTGGACGCCATGGAAAAACTCGTCCACCAGTTGGGCAAGTACCGCTCCAATCGGGAATTCATCCAGTACATCCTGGCTGCTCGCGTGACTGACTAAGAGATAGGCCGACCACTTGGCTCAGCCGCTTATGCTTCCCAACGGCGGCGGCTTCTTGGCTCCGCAGTGCCCGGTTTCATTCTCACGACTTCGCGTGAATCGCCCCGTATAGCACTCGTGCCTCACACCCACCTAGCTGCAAGCTAAGCGGGAGGAGGACCTTTCTCTAGTGGTTCCGGTTGGTACCCGGGGCACCTTGAAGGAGCAAGATGACCTTGGTGTGCTTTTGGTCTTTGGCCAGATCCAGGGGAGTGAGCCCTGCCCGGTTTTTGGCCTGGGGATTGGCACCGCGGTCCAGGAGCATTCGGACCACCTCCAGGTGTCCACGCCAGGCGGCTTTGTGCAAAGGGGTTTCACCGTCCCTGTCTCGGGCATGGACCGAAGCTCCGGCATTTAACAACAACTTCACGCACTCTCCGTCTCCCGACCAAGAGGCAGCATGCAACGCCGTGGTGTGTGCTGAGGGCAATATTACTTGAGCATTATGACGCAACAGTACCTGAACCACCCCTGCATGCCGATTCCAAGCAGCTACATACAGAGGAGTGTACCCCGCCTCGTCCGTAGCATTGGGATCTGCCCCATGCTGGAGAAGCAGTTGGGTAATTTGGGCAGCTTTCTGACTGAGCTTAAGATGGGCAGCCGAGAGTTCGTTGCTCTGGGAAGCCCTTCTGCGGCCGCGTTGGCTGGGAAGGGGGCGAGGCAAGGGCACGATTCCCGGTGGTCCTGGGCTGGATGCGCCCGCAGGCTGCAAAGCGGCAGCTATGTGCAACAGGCTCTGTCCCCCTTGGAAGCGCCTTCGGGTATCCGCCCCATGGTCCAATAGGAGCCGAACCACGGAAACCTTGGCAGCCGCTACGGCGTAATAGAGGGCTGTGTTGCCTTGGCTGTCGGTCTGATCCGCATTGTGCCCGCTTTGCAGCAATAGACGAACCACCTTCTCCAACCCCTGCCGAGCCGCCCAGGGGAGCAACGGATCGCCTTCGGGGGATCGAGCAGGCAGTTGATCGGCTCTTTGCACCACTTGATCTATTACCGACCAATGGCCGTTTTCCAGAGCCAGTTGCAGGAGAGCTTTTCTTTGCGCATCGGTGAGCTTTACTTGGGTTTCCAAAAGCAACTTGACGGTGCGAGCTGTTCTTTCAGCGCTGTAGGCAGTGGCAGGTTGCTGCAGGAGCAGTTTGAGCAAAGAGTGGACCTGGTCCTTGGTGGGTCGGGCTCCATGTTGCATGAGCAACCGAACCGATTCAGGTTGCAGCGAGCGACAAGCCATTTCCAGCGCAGATTGTCCTTGGAGGTTTTTTTGTCGGGGATCGGCACCGTGTTGGAGCAAGATGCGAAGCACGCCAGGTCGGTGGATGGCGTGAAAGATCACAGGCGTTCTTTTGCCAGGAGTGCGATTGGGATCAACGCCGCGCTGGAGGAGGGCTCGCGTCAGGTCTTCCAATCCCTGCTGGACGGCCATTTCCAAGGGGGTGGCACCCCAGCGGGTAGGCCGATAAGGATCGGCTCCTTGTTGGAGCATATACCCAGCAGCCGCTTGGAAACGAAACTGGATGGCCCGGTGCAAAGGGGTCATGCCTTGCCCGTCAAGTTGATTCAGCTTCAGCCCATGCCGCACCAACAGCTTGACCATCTCCAGATCACGAAGTTGGATCGCCAGGACCACGGGGGAGACTTGCCCTCGGGCGGATTGGTTGGGATCGGCCCCTCGCCGCAAAAGCTCCTCGGCCACCTCGGTACGCCGACTCAGCACTGCCAGCATCAAAGGGGTGAACCCTCGGGAATCGGTCTTGCTGATCCACTGAGGATGCTGCTGCAAGTGACGCCGTACCGCAGCCAGATCACCTTGGGCGATGGCACGAAAAAACTCCTGCTGCCCCCACAGGGACGAAACACCCAGGCTCCAAATTGCCAGCGTCCACACTGCCCGATGCATGCTCCGCCTCCCCAGGACCGAAGGGGGAAATCCGGTTAGTTCATTTTGGCCACTTATGAAGCATACCTATCCTGGAAGTTAGACGCCAAAACTTGTTGGAAGTTTCCCGGGATTTGTTCGGTTCGGCAAAATCTTCCAAACCGATTCTTTCCACACGGCTTGTTAATTTCATCAGATGAGGGGTGGAAAAAATCCCGCTCGCGGCATGCGTTGGTCCCACCTGCCAGGGGAGGGAAGGTAAAAATGAGTAGGACGCCGTTTTCTTTTCCCGGTAGAGATTCTTGGCCCAAGGAGCACACAGCCGTGGTGGAAACCAATCGCTGGGTGAGCTTTCAGTTGGGCGAACAGACATTTGCTTTGCCGGTGACCGCCCTTCGGGAGTTGGTGCCGATGCGGGATTTGCCCGTCACGAACCTCCCTCACACCAGTCCGGCCATCGAAGGCACCACGCTGATCCGCGATTTGGTAGTCACGGTGGTGGACATTCGCCCTCTGATGGGCCTTCCGGCGATGCGAGAAGAAACCCAGCGAGTGCTCCAGATGCTTCATGATCGGGAGCGGGACCATGTCAACTGGCTCAATGAGCTGGAAGCTTCTGTTCGGGAACGGCGCCCGTTTAAGCTGCAAACCGACCCGAACAAATGCAACTTCGGACGGTGGTACAACGCGCTGATGGACGATCGGGAGAAGCTGCGTGAATTTACTCGGGACAACCTGGCCTTGTTGGGCATTTTGGAACGGTTCAATCTGCCTCATCGGCGGATTCACCAGATCGCCCAGGAAGTTGTAGAGCTCGTGCAGCAGGGCAATGCGGTGGAGGCTCAAGCCATCATTGACGCCACTCGGGAAAACCAGCTCAGTGCCATGCTGGAACTGTTTGCCGATTGCCGCAAGCTGTTTGCCGAACTGCGCCGGGGGATTTTGATGATTGTGGAACACGAAGGACAACTCTTAGGGCTCCTGGTGGATGTGGTCAACGAAGTGTTGACCATTCGCCCGGAGCAAATTGAGGAGCTTCCGGTGTTGACCACCCACAGCTCTTTGGTGACCGGGCTGGCCCGACGCGACGAGCAGCTTATTCAACTTTTGAGCGTCCCTCGCATTGTTCAGTTGCTGGATCAGTGTGCAGCGGTGCCTTCCGGCTAAAGAGGTTTCAAGGGAGCCTTTTGGGCCACGAAGGTGCGGTGCTCTCCGGCAAAAAATCGCACCCGAACCCGTTGCTTATCTCCCTGCCCGTGAATCTGGCTAATCACCCCTAGTCCATACTCAGGGTGCATGACCACCCGGCCCACCTCCCAAGGGCCTTGGTTCTGGTCGGAAGTTTCGCCTGCCAGTTGGGCAGCGGTGGTCAAGCCTTGCAAGAGGCGTCTTGGGCGCCGCTTGGGCTTTTGGTCCGGAAGCTCACACACAGGGCCCTCCAGATACCGCTCCAGCCAGGCGTCAAACCCCTCCTCTTGCCAGTGGTGGCTGCTCCAGTGTTCCAGCTCCTCTGGTGGCAGTTCGTCCACGAAGCGGCTAGGCTCAGCCATCCAAGTGCGCCCGCGAAAGTGGCGCCAGGAAGTATAAGAGAGGCACAATTGTTCCTGAGCCCGAGTGATTCCCACAAACAACAGCCGCCGTTCCTCCTCCACCTGATCCGATTCCAGACTGCTTCGCTCATGAGGCAACAGCCCCTCCTCTAAACCCAAAACCCACACTGCTGGAAACTCCAGCCCTTTGGCCGAGTGAAGTGTCATCAGGGTCACGGCATCCCCTTGGGGGTCCCAGCGATCCGTTTCGTTCACCAGCGTCGTTTGTTCCAGAAAAATGCCCAGCGAGCCGGGCGGATGTTCTTGGTCAAAGCGTTCGGCGGCGGTGATGAGCTCTTCGATGTTGAACAATCGCTGTTGGTCTTCTTCGTTTTCGGTGTCGTAGAGTCGGCGATAGCCGCTTCGCTGGAGCACTTCGCGGATCAAAGGGGCCAGGGGGCCTTGGGCCAGGGGAAGCAACTGATCCAGCAGTTGCACAAACTCCTTCACCCGACGCAAGGCGGTCGTGCCCAAGGTGGTGAGCTTTTCGGCCCTTCGGGCAGCTTCCCACAGGGAGAGTTGGTGGGCCCGGGCGGCTTGTTGCAAGCCCTGAAGCGTGCGCGGCCCGATCCCTCGGGGCGGAACATTGATGATCCTCAACAACGCCTGCTCGTCCCGAGGATTCCACAACACCGCCAAATAGGCCAACACATCTTTCACTTCCCGACGCTGGTAGAACTCCACGGCGTTGACCAACTGGTAGGGAATCCCTCGGAGTCGCAACGCATGTTCCAGCTCCCGCGACAAAGCGTTGACCCGGAAAAACACGGCAAAGTCCCGAAATTTGCGCCCTCGCTGCACTTGGGCCAGGATCCAGTGGGCCACGGCTTGGGCTTCTTCTTGTTCGTCTTCGAAGTGGAACAGGCGCACGGGCTCGCCCAGCCCCTTGTGGGCAATCAGTCGCTTGGGCTTCCGCTGGCGGTTGTGAGCAATCAGCGCATCGGCCACCCGCAAAATCCGGCCTGTGGAACGGTAGTTCAGCTCCAATCGGATCACTTGTGCTTCGGGAAAGTCCTGCTCAAACTCCAGAATGTTGCGAATGTCGGCCCCTCGCCAACCATAGATGGACTGATCCGGATCCCCGGTGGCCGCCAGATTCGGCTCCTCCTGGCTAAGCAGTCGCAGCAATTCGTACTGAGCCAGATTGGTGTCTTGATATTCGTCCACCATCAGATAGCGGAATCGCCGGTCCAGTTGCCGCCGCAATTTTTCGTCCGAAGCAAGCAGTTCCACAGCGTAAAACAGCAGATCGTCAAAGTCCAAAGCGGCACAGTGGAGCATGCGCTGCTGGTAGAGGGGGTAAGCTTGGGCCACCACTTCGTCCAGCGGGGAGCGCGGCGGGGAAAGGGCTTCGGGACCTAACAGGCGGTTTTTGGCTCGGGAAATACGCTGGGCCACCTGAGCCGCAGTGCATCCCCAGCTCGTCAATTCGTGTTCCTCCAGCACTTGCTTGAGCACGCGCTGGGATTCCTCCGTGTCGTAGATGCGCCAGCGAGGGGGCAACCCGATCCGCTCCCCGTAGCAACGCAACAAATGGGCACAAAACCGATGAAAGGTGCTGGTCCAGACTCGTGCGCCGGGGACGAGTTGTTCCACCCGAGCAGCCAGTTCTCGGGCAGCCTTGTTGGTAAAAGTCAGCGCCACGATGGCTCCGGGGGGCACCCCTTGGCGCAGAAGATAAGCCACCCGGTGCGAAACCACCCGAGTCTTCCCGCTCCCAGGACCAGCTACCACCAACAGGGGCCCTTGGATGGTGCAGACGGCCAAGCGTTGAGCTTCGTTCAGATCTTTCAACAGAGGGTCGGCCATAGCAGGCAAGCAGTGATTGTTGACGCAGCTTCCCAGTCCCACGGCTACTGGGAATGTAGCAGCTAACCCCCCAGCGTACAATCACTGCCACCTGGGCCCTTGAGCCCTTTGGCCCTGCCAGATTGGGACTAAAGCACAGAAAGCTGCGCTGGACAAACTTTCCGGCCGCAGAGCTCTACGGAGTCCCTCAGCCCGTTGGGGGCGTGGGCACCAGTGTGGAACCCAGGCCCACTTTTTGGAAAAGCTCCTCCAACGACTCGCCCAACTGACGCACGACATCATCGCGCCGTTTGTCTTTGCGTTGGGCTTTACTGACCAAGGGAGTAACCGGACCTTCGTAGTTGATCTGCTTCAAAAACTCCAGCAAGCCCACCAAGTCCAGCACTCCCGTGGTGCCTGGGATCAAGCGATCATCCGGAGTCCACTCCTGTGGAGGCTTGTCGGCCGGACCATCGCTGATGTGTACGACCACCACCTTTTCCGGGGGCAACGAGGTGATGTTCTCCAGCGCGCCTCCGCTGACCGCTACTTCCCAAGGGTCCACCAGCAAGCCTGCATCGGGAATCATGTCCACCAGCGGCAGGAGCTGATCCAGCCGGTGGATAAACTCGTGGGCTTTTCCTTCCCGAAGCACTTTGGGGGCTTGGAAACCGATGGCCAAGCGAATCTGGTGCTGCTGGAGCACTTGGGCGGCTTGTTGCAATCGGGTGCGATGGAGTTCAAAGTTTTCGTGAAACGGAAGCGAATCACTGGCAGGATTGAGGATCACCCGAGCCCGATGACAATTGAGCCGTGCGGCCACTTCGGCCCGAGCGGGTAACTGCTCCAGGTCTTGCTGAAACTCCTCCTGGGTTCCTTCCAACCGCACGGGCAGTTCAAAGCTACCCAGGTGAATCCGGGCACTGTCAATCAGTCGCCGAGCTTTCTGTTCCCCCCGAAGCTCAAACTGCTCGGCCATGTCCACCACATCCAGGTCGATGCCCCGAAAGTTGTGCGTCAGGGCCATTTCAATTTGTTCATACAACGGGGCCACCATGTCCAGTGCATAGTTGCTAAAGTTCTTGAACATCTCCGCCTCCCTTGGAAGCCCTTTGCGACACAAGATAATGGAACCTTTCATTATGAACATCGTTGCCGGTGTGTCCAGAGCACCCGGCACATTTCTGGGAGTTGTGGAAACCCTGAGGATGATCAAGGGAATGCCCGGGGCGGGGAGGTCGGGATTGAGAGACCGGACTTAGCAAGCACTGGGAACGGGCACTTTGGACCCATGGGCTTCCAGGAACTGGGCCAGGTCTTCACGCGTGCCGGCCAAAAACAACACATCGCCACTTTGGAATCGTAGCTCTCCCGGGGGCCGAACAATGGTTTGTCCGTCGGCCGATTTCAAAGCGACAAACACCACAGTGTCGTTGGCCCGGCCCACCTCGGCCACCGTGCGGCCCACCAAGGGAGAATCTGGTTCCACTGTCAATTCGGTGAGGTCAAACCCTTGCGAGCTGTGGTGGTGTTCCAGGAGTTGAGCTAGGTTGGGCCGCAGGATGGCCTGGGCCACATCACTTCCGGCGGCAAAGTAGGGGGAGACGACCATTCGGGCACCGGCCCGATGAGCCTTCCCGATGGCACTCTCGCTCTCGGCCCGACAAATGATAAAGCTCTTGGGATTCAAATCCCTCGCCGAAAGAGCAATAAACACATTCTCGGCATCAGAGTCCACCAGACAGACCACCGTTCGGGCCTTTTTCACCCCGGCAGCCAGGAGCACCTGATCGTCCGTAGCACTGCCGTGCAAAGCCAGAAAGCCCGATTCCACCGCTTCTCGGTAATGGTGCTCGTTTTGCTCAATCACCACAAAGGGCACCCCATGTTGGGCCAACTGGCGACACACGGTTCGGCCCACTCGGCCATATCCGCACACAATCACATGATCCGAAAGTCGTTCTATTTGGTTTTTCATTTTGCGTTTCCACCTTAGTTGGCGGCTGATGATGATCTGCACCAGGGAACTCATGCAATAAGTGGTGGTTCCAATGCCCACCAACAGCAACACCATGGCGAATTGTTTCCCTTGGACCGAAACCCCTTCGTCACTGTAGCCGACCGTGGTGATCGTAATCAGAGTGAAGAACAACGATTGCCACAGACTCCAGTGTTCTTCGGTGATCAAAAATCCGGCTGTGCCCAGCGAGATCACCAGTGCCAAGGCTGCCAAGCAGCGCACCATGCGGCGCCGGTTTTCAACCTCCACCGGGTCAAGCAATACCGCACTGCGGCTACGCAGAGCCACCGACATCGTTTCGGAATCCAAAGGCAGGCATTTTCCCAAGCTTCCATGCAACAGTAGCTCCTCGTACTTTGACAGGTAAATGTCTTGCCAGATCTCAAAAGCGAAAAAAACTGTGTCATGGCAGCCCACTTCAGCTCAGAGCAAAGGAAGCGGTTGGTTGAAAGAGACGGACTTTTCCGCAAATTCGGCTTTTGAGGAGCCCTGGGCGAAGATGTGGTACGATAGTTGCTGTCCGTTCTGGGTGAAAGTGCCTGGGTTGGGCTTCCCTTGCATCCGTCCAGCTTAGGCGGCTTAGGGCCCGCACGGTTGTTCCGAGCACAGGAGAACAAGCCATGAGAGGAGCATGGATTTGGGCTGTGGCGGTCTGGGTAATGTGGAGTTGCTCCTTGCTGGCTCAGTCACCGCCTTCGGTTTCCCAAAGCACCCAAGAACCTTCTTCTGCTCAGCAGCGAACCCAGTTGCTCCAGCGACTTTTGCAAGGAGCGGTGCTGGAAGGACAGTACACGGTGGAAGATGCCCAAGGGGTGCGTCAGGGCAAGGATCGCTATGAAATCCTCCAGGTGCGAAAGTTGCAGGGAGACTATTGGGCCCTGACGGTCCGCATTCAGTACGACGGCAAGGATGTCAAAGTGCCGTTGAGTGTGCCGGTTGCCTGGGTAGGCTCCACACCGGTGATTTATCTGGATCGGGTGCCGGTTCCGTTTCTGGGCACTTTTTCGGCCCGAGTCGTCATCTTGGGCGATCGCTATGCGGGGGTTTGGGACGCTGGGGACCACGGGGGGCACCTTTGGGGACGAATCATTCGGGCCAAGTCTAAGAGTTCCCCATCTCCTGCCCCTTCCTCCCCAGATCAGTCCAAAAAGCCTTCAGCCCGCTGACCCCGACACAGCTCCGTTTTAATAAACAGCAGAGGAAGTTCACTTGCGCTTGGGTCCCGAAGGCCCCGTGATCGCCTGCGCTTGCAGGGTTTTTACCCGAGGCTGGTGGAGCACGCTCAGGTCAATCAGCCGAGGGCGTTGGGGATCATCCAGAGTTCCCAACTGGCGCAAAAGCTGCTCCAGCACGGCACGGCGTCGGACCAAGGAATCGGCCGAATCCACCGTTCCCCAAACGATCCGGCTCCCGTGACGAGTGTAGATTTCAAAAATGATGGCTTGGGCTTTTTCTGAGTTGGTGGCATCCGAAGCTCGCACCACCAGGCGGTCCAGCCCCCAGGGACGCCAGACATCCAGAAGCACACTGGCCAGTTGGGCTGCCTGGTGCACACGCGCATCACCCCAGGGAGCTCCCGGAGGACCGGAAGGCTGGGTGCCCACGGCAGCAAGCCGTGGATAGCGCAAAGCCTGCTCGGGAGTAAAGTCCTCACTGGGCAACAGCACTCCCTGTTCGTCCACGGGCAACAGTCCCCCTGGAACTTCTACCATCAACACCGGCTTGCGATAGCGCACCTGAACGCGGACCCGAGGCCCGGCTTCACAAACCACTCGCTCCACCCGGGCGATCCACGGATGGATGGAAAACAGCTCATAGAACTTCCGTCCCAAGTCCTCGTCCAATAGGGATAGCGGTTGTTCTCCCTGAAGTTGGGCCAGGACTTCTTCGGTCAGGTTCTGAGGCACCCAGGCCGGAGGAGGAGGTTCTAGCAGGACGGACTGGGGCGTAATGCGGAATCGGGGGGCCAGACGCATCTGCTGATGCACGCCCCACCACAGAGTCCAAAACAACAAGGCAAAACTCCCCAAAGTGGCTCCCACAGTAAGCCACATCCGAACCGAAGAGCCGCCCGAGGGAAGCTCTTTGGGCTTGGAAGCCTGTGATTTTGAGCTTGGGGAACCTGCCATGTTGTGTCCCGCTTTGGAGGACCCAGTGCCACGGCCACAGTCGGATTGGCCTGCGGGATTCCCAGGCTCCTTTGGAGGCCCCCTGGCCCCCACTTCGGGAGCAAAGTTCCTGGGGAAGTTCTCATGCTGCCAACGCCCAAGAAGCTGCCATTTCTTCCATTCGGCTGCTGTTCCCTTTGGTCCCCAATGTTTCCTTCGCTCTGCTAGCAATTGCCGGACTGAGGCAGGGGTGGGCAATCGAGGGTTTTCCGGTACAGTAGGGGACAGGTGAAGACAAGTCCCCTTGTCCCTTTGGAGAAAAATGCACCGTCCAGGCCAAGCGATTCCTTCCTCTGCACCTGCCACTTCTGTGCCGTCGGACTCGGCTTTGGGGTCCGCCCCAGCGGATTCTCCCAGCTCCCCCCTGCCCACCTGGACCTTCTGGAAACGCAATTTGCTGTGCATCAGCTTTTATCAGGTCCTGGTTCGCACCGGGTGGATTTTCAAAACCGAAAGTGTGGTGATGCCGGCGTTTTTGGACCTGCTGGCTGGCCCGGCTGCGGCAGCCTGGCTGCGCAGCGTGCTTCAAGTGCTGAACCGGTTCGGACAAAGTGTGCCGCCGCTGTTGGCTTCGGGATTGCTGATGCGTCTGGGGCACAAAAAGCCCTATGTGCTGT
>JAJRRR010000343.1 GCA_024279285.1 Planctomycetota bacterium | reverse complement strand
CTTGCGGCTCAAGCCCTGGGGTCCTTGGGACCTTGGCCCCACCAGTGCCCCAGTTCCTGTTGTCCTCGGCCTTCCAGAAGCGGTCCTTCTCCCAGCAAAGCTTCGGTGTAGCTTGGGTTCTTGATGCTCGAAGAGCTTTTCCCTTGAAAAGTTTTGGAGAAGACCCTGCATGAGTTTCCCGCGCAGAGAGCGTAGGCGTTTGATCTTGGCCAGCGCTTCTCCCCGGCGCAGAGAGTTGCTGGCCCAATCGGGCGTGGAGTTTGAAGTGATTCCCCCCTCGCCTCAAGCGGAGTGTGGGCTGTGCACGGGGGAGTCGCCGCCGGAGATGGTGCTTCGGCTGGCTCGGGCCAAGTGCATGGATGTGGTCCCAAGAGTGCAAAGCCGGGCAGAACAGGTCCCGTTGGCCGTCTTGGGCTGCGACACCGTGGCAGTGTGTTGTGGTCAAGTGCTGGGCAAGCCTCGGGATCGCCAAGACGCTGCTCGCATGCTCCGCCTGCTCTCCGGACGCGAACATTTCGTTTTTTCGGGCGTGTGTTTGCACCTGCTGCCCGAGGGCCACACCGAGCTTGCCCTGGACAAAACCGCGCTGAAAATGGACCCCTTGACCCAGGAGCAGATCGAGGAGTACCTGGACACCGGGCTTTGGGAAGGCAAGGCCGGAGCGTTTGGGCTTCAGGACCGGCCTGGCTGGCTGCACATCGTCCAGGGAAGCGAGTCCAATGTTGTAGGTCTGCCGCTGGAGAGGGTTTTGCCTTTGCTTCGTCGTTGGGGGGTGTTGCCCTCAGGGCCACAGGAGCCTTCGACTGAGGGTGGTTAGGAAAACCCAGGGGCTGGCTTAGATGCTAAAACCGCTACAGTCGCTTCGGGCTGCGGTGTTTGCGGGGTTGGGCCGTTTTTGACGGGGCAAACCCGTCCAAATCCCTCGCCCCCCTGGCCGATATTCATCCATGCACAGGCAGTACTCGCAAAAACTTCTTTAGTTTCCAACCTCCCGACAAGAATCGTGCCTTAGGGACCAATTAAGGACATTTTTATCTGAAAAGGTTGGCGCAAACTTGCACGAAAGGGGGAGCTGATGACTGGGCCAGGACGGACTGCAATCCCAGGCCAAGCCACCGCCCAGCAGCATGCCTGGATTGCTCGCATGCGAGGCTTGATTGCCGATTGCTTCCAGCGCAATCCGGCAATTTATTGGTTGGACTTGTTGGCTTGTGTGGCTATCGGCTATCCGGCGGCAATGATCTACCTGGCGCCCGGAATAAGCTTCATGCAGGGGGTGGCATTCGTGGTAGCCGGGTTAGCTTTGTTTCGGGCAGGGACTTTCATCCATGAGATTGCCCACATGGGCAAGGACACCATGCGCACTTTCCAGGTGGCGTGGAATCTTCTGTGCGGGGTGCCCATGTTGATGCCCTCGTTCTTGTACGACTGTCACATTGATCACCACGCCATTCCCCACTATGGGACGCGGCGCGATGGGGAGTACTTGCCCTTGGGCGCTGGCCCGGTGCGAAGGATTTTCGCCTATTTGGCTCAGATTCTGGTGATCCCTCTGTTGGCGGTGATCCGCTTTTTGATCCTCACGCCGGTGTCGTTTTTACATCCGAAACTGCGGCGACTGGTGTTGGAACGGTTTTCCTCCTATGTGATGAATCCTGGTTATCGGCGTCGCCTTCCCCCCTCGGCTCCCAAGCGGTGGTGGGCCGTGTTGGAAGTGCTTTGTTTCCTTCGGGTGTGTGCCATGTTGGGCGTGGGGGCTTTGGGCGTTTATCCGTGGACGCGCCTGTTGGCATTATATGCATTGGCTTGCTATGTGATCGGGCTCAATTGGGTTCGCAACCTGGTGGCCCACACTTATCAAAACACCGGCCAGCCCATGTCCCACCTGGAACAACTCACCGATTCCATCACGATAGAAGGGGTGCCGGTGCTGACGGAGTTGTTTTTTCCGCTGGGGCTGCGTTATCACGCGTTGCACCATTTGTTTCCTGGTATTCCTTATCACAATTTGGGTCGGGCCCATCGACGATTGATGCGATCTTTGCCGCCGGATTCGCCTTACCACCGCACACTGCGGCCTGGGTTTTGGGCGGCGGTTCGGGAACTGTGGCGAAATGCTCGGAGGGGCTCTGCTGCCCCACCGTGGCACCTTCAGGCAGCTTAGTTTTGGCCCCAGCTCTCAGAGGGCCGAGACCTTGGACCCTCCCAACCCAGTGGCCAAGGCTGGCTTCCACCAACCGCGGTTTCCCTGCTCCTGCTGGGACATCTATTTCGTTGGGGCAAGCACACTCTGCCCGATACTTCCGGACACGCTTGACGGAATGTGTGGAATTGTTATCATACATCTGAAAGGTGTTGTAATACAAATGCTCGCCCCCCTTGCTCCTGATCTTCTGAACTTGCCACAAAGCTCAACCTAGCAAGAGGAAAGCGCTCATGGGTGATCGAAAGCGGAGTATAACTCGGGCTCAGGGAGCTGGGCCTTTGGTGGAGCAGGTGGTGCATGCCTTGCGGGAGGATATTCTCTCAGGCCGATTTGATGCCACCGGGCAGTTGCCTCCTCAGGGGGAACTGTGCCTCCGCTATGGCGTCTCCCGAAGCGTGATCCGCGAGGCCATGCGCCAGTTGGAGTCTCAGCGGTTGCTCACCATCCAGCGAGGGCGGCGACCTCAACTGGCTCCGTTGGACAGCCAAGCGGTGGCCGAGAGCTTGCACATCTTGCTTCGCCGCTCCGGAGCCACGCTGTTTCATTTGATCCAGGTGCGAAAAGTGCTGGAGGTGGCCATCGCCCGATTGGCTGCAAAAAACATGGACGAAGAAAACCTCCTGCGGCTCCACATCGCCGTAAAACGCCAAGAGCAGGCCCAGTCCATGGAAGAACAAATCCAGGCCGACTTGGAGTTCCATCGCATCTTGGCCCAAGCCACCGGAAACCCCTTGTTTGTCTTCCTCATGGACGCCTTGGCTGAGCTGATGTATGAATCTCGAAAAACCACCATCGGCCGAGGATTGAACAGCCGGGCTGTCAAGGGGCATCGGGCCATTTTGCAAGCTCTGCACCTAGGCGATCCGGATGCCGTGGCCCAAGCCATGAAAGCCCACCTGGATGACGCTGCCGAAGACCTGGAAAAGTATGCCCTGCCTCGGACTTTAAGAACTCAGCCACCTTGTGAGGCAAACACCAATTGATCTTTTTTTCTTAGGGAGTCCAGCCCATGAGAACCCAAAGCAGGATTGTTCCCTGGGCGCTTCCCGGGTTTGGCTGGTTGGTGCTGACTAGCATGTTGGTGCAGCCGTTGAAAGCCCAATCGAGTTCCCCGGTGGACTTTACCCGGGATGTGGCTCCCATCCTGGAACGCTACTGCGTGCGATGCCACAGCCAACAGGGGGCCAAGGAGGAGGTGATTCTGGATCGGGCCTCCGGACTGCTGGAATCGGAGCTGGAACTCGTCGTGCCCGGAAAGCCCCACGAAAGCTACCTGCTGGATGTGGTCTCTCCGCCTGAGCCTTCTATGCCCAAAGATGGACCAAAGCTCAACGCTCAACAAGTGGAGGTGCTTCGTCGCTGGATTGCCCAAGGGGCTCCCTGGCCCAAGGGAATGATCCTGGAAGACCGCTATGTGCCGGATGCCGATTGGTGGGCCTATCGTCCGTTGCAGTCGGTCAAAGTGCCTTCAGTGCCCGAGGAATATCGCCACTGGGTGCGCACGCCGGTAGATGCTTTTGTGCTACGCAAGCTTTTGCAAGAGGGATTGCGCCCTTCGCCGGAGGCGGACCGTCGCACGCTGATTCGCCGGTTGTATTTTGATCTGCTGGGACTTCCCCCCAGCTACGAAGAAGTGCAGCAGTTTGTTCACGACCCCCGCCCGGATGCTTATGAGCGGCTGGTGGATCGGCTGCTGGCCTCTCCGCACTATGGGGAGCGTTGGGCACGCCATTGGCTGGATGTGGCCCATTACGCCGACACGCATGGGTTTGACAAAGACAAAGTGCGCCGACACGCTTGGCCCTATCGGGACTATGTGATTCGGGCTTTCAACCAGGACAAGCCCTATGGGCGATTTGTGATGGAGCAGATAGCCGGGGATGTGTTGTGGCCTTGGGACCCTGACGCCGTGGTGGCCGTGGGCTTTTTGGCCGCAGGGCCGTTTGATTGGGTGGGCCAGATCGAAGTGCGCAACGGCACCATGGAAAAGCGCCGCGTGCGCAACCTGGACCGGGACGACATGGTCGTGACCGTGTTCAACACCTTCCTGAGCACCACGGTCCAGTGTGCCCGGTGCCACAACCACAAGTTTGATCCGGTTTCTCAGGATGAGTACTACGGGCTTCAAGCGGTGTTTGCCGGGGTGGATCGGGCCGTGCGCCCCTATGATCCCGATCCCCAAGTTGCCCTGACCCGATGGCAACTTACCCAAAAACGCTCCCGGCTCGCCAAGCAGATCGAAAACCTTCAAACCCAACTGGCCCAACAACTTCCTCCGGAATACCACCGCATCCAGAAGCAAATTTCCCAACTGGCCCAGGTGCCCTCAGGCCAGTCCAAGCCCCCCGAGTACGGCTACCACAGTCGCATTGAGCCCACGGCGGAGTGTACCAAATGGGTTCAGGTGGACTTGGGCCGCAGTGAGCCGATTGCCGCGGTGGTTTGGGTGCCATGTCATGATGAGTTTAACGGGATCGGAGCCGGGTTTGGGTTCCCGGTGCGTTATCGGGTCCAGGTGAGTGATGATCCCCAGTTCCGCTCGGCCACGGTGCTTCTGGATTGCACCACCGAGGACCAGCCCAACCCAGGCTTGGTGCCTCAAGGAGTGAAACTTCTGCGACCCATTCGTGCCCGATTCGTTCGCGTCACGGCCACACGCCTGGCCCACCGACGAAACGATTACATCTTTGCTTTGGCCGAGCTGATGGTGTTTGACCCCAAGGGAAAGAATCTGGCTTTGGGCGCCCCGGTCATAGCCCTGGATAGCATCGAAGCTCCTCCGCGTTGGCGGCGAAGCAACCTGACCGATGGACTTTACTGGGGAGTGCGCGACTCAGCCCGCTTGCTTCAACTGGTGCAGCTCCAACACCGACTCCGAGAGTTGAAAGCGCGGCAGCATCCCAAGCTAAGGGCTCGTCTGGAACAGCTTCGGGGAGAGCTGAGGGAAGTGGAGCAGCAGTTGGCCAGCTTGCCAAGTCAGCAGTGGGTGTTTGCCGCAGCCACGCACTTTCGTCCCATTGGGAACTTCGTCCCTACCCATGGACGGCCTCGAAAGGTGTTCGTGTTGCGTCGGGGAGATGTGCGCCAGCCCTTGCGCGAGGCCGTGCCTCAGTCCTTGCAATGTTTCCCCTGGTTGCCAGGGAAGCTGGAACTGAAAGACCCTCAAGACGAGGGCCAGCGCCGCGCTGCTCTGGCCCGATGGATTGCCCATCCTCAAAACCCCCTGGTGTGGCGCAGCATCGTCAATCGTGTGTGGCATTATCACTTTGGGCGAGGGCTGGTGGACACACCCAACGACTTTGGTCGGATGGGCTCACCGCCTACGCATCCAGAGCTTTTAGACTATCTGGCCGTGTGGTTCCGCGACCACGGACAGTCGCTCAAAGCCTTGCACCGGATGATCGTGCTCAGTGCCACCTATCGGCAGACCAGTGGTGTGGTGGGCCCCGAGGGCAAACGAGCCTTCGGGCAAGATGCCCAGAATCGCTGGCTATGGCGGGCCAATCGTCGCCGCTTGGAAGCCGAGGCCCTGCGTGATGCCGTGTTGGCCGTTTCCGGTTCCCTGGATCGTCGGATGGGCGGCCCGGGCTTTCGCAACTTCGGCTTCAAAGACGACCACTCCCCCCACTACAAATACCACGAGTACGACCCTCACGACCTGCGCACCCATCGCCGAAGTGTGTATCGGTTTGTGGTGCGTTCGGTGCCAGATCCGTTTATGGAGGTGCTGGACTGTGCGGATCCTTCAGCCGTGGTGGCCCGACGCAATGAAACCCTCACCCCCTTGCAGGCCCTGAGCTTATTGAACAACCGCTTCATGCTGGTCATGGCCCAGCGTTGGGCGGAGCAGTTGCGCAAGGAACACTCCACCCTGGAGGCCCAGGTCCAAGCAGCTTTTCGCCAGGGTTTGCAGCGCGAGCCTCGGGCTGAGGAGCTGAGAGTGCTCGTGCCCTTGGCCCGAGAGTACGGGCTGGAGTATGTGTGCCGGGTGATTTTCAACCTCAATGAGTTCCTGTTTGTGGATTGAACCTGAAGCTGAGAGTCTGGAACCTCGGGAGCTTTTTACTTAAGGAGCTTTTGTCATGACCCGATCGGCCCGATGCCCCGGTCGCCAACTGCGGCTGATGACTCGCCGGGAGATGCTTTGGGAACTGGGAGGGGGGTTGGGCGGAGTCGCCCTGGCCGCCATGCTGGCCGAAGAAGGGTTGTTGGCCGCAACAGCTCCCCGAGGACTGCATCACCGACCCAAGGCCAAACGGGTGGTCCAGTTGTTCATGTCCGGAGGAGCTAGCCAGTGCGATCTGTTTGATTACAAGCCTCGGCTGATCCGTGATCATGGCAAGCCGTGGGATGTGGGCCAAAAGGTGGAATTGTTCCAATCCACCCCTGGGCATACCATGGCGGCTCCCTGGCCCTGGCGTCAGCATGGACAGTGCGGCAAGTGGCTCAACGAGTGCGTGGCACCCTTGGGCCAGGTGGTGGACCACATCGCGTTTATTCACAACATGGTTTCCAAGTCCAATGTGCACGGTCCGGCCACTTTTTTGCAGGCCACGGGATTTGTGTTGCCGGGTTTCCCAGCTATGGGAGCTTGGATCAGCTACGCCTTGGGAAGCGAGAATCAGAACTTGCCCACTTTTGTGGTGTTGCCCGATCCTCGGGGCTTTGCTCCCAATGGGCCTAAGAACTGGGGCGCTGGTTTCCTCCCGGCCCGACACCAAGGCACTATGATTCGCCCCCATTTCGATGAACCAATCGCCGACTTATTTCCACCCCAAGGGAGCTTTGCCACCCGAGGGGGGGATCAGGCTGCCTTGCAAGCCCTGGAGAAGCTCAACCGAATGCATCTGGAAAGCCGCCAGGAGGATTCCCGGTTGGAAGCCCGAATCCGCTCCTACGAACTGGCTGCCAAAATGCAACTGGCCGCTCCCGAAGTACTGGACATTTCCGACGAGCCACAACATGTGTTGGACCTTTATGGGGTGGAAGCCCCCAACACCCCCTGGGACGGGCCGATGAACGAGGGTCAAGAGACTCGCTATTTTGGGCTCAACTGTCTAATTGCCCGGCGGCTCCTTGAGCGTGGAGTGCGGTTTGTGCAGATTTGGTCGGGAGCCGACAATGGGTTCCCACGGCGCAATTGGGACTCTCACGAAGACATTCGCCGCGACCACTGGCCGCTAGCCCGAGCTATGGCACGAGGGGCCGCCGCTCTGATCCTGGACTTGCACCGCCGTGGACTGTTGGAAGAAACCATCATCCTGTGGACCACCGAGTTTGGCCGTATGCCCTGCAGCCAAGGGAGCAAAGGTCGGGACCACAACCCCAGTGTGTTCACCAATTGGCTGGCCGGAGGGGGCATCCGTGGCGGAGTCACCTACGGGCCCTCGGACGAATGGTCCTTCAAGCCCGCCGATCCACAGCGCCCCACCTGGGGCTACGATGTCCACGCCACGGTGCTGCATCTGTTGGGAATTGATCACACGCGGCTCACCTTCCGCCACAACGGAATAGATCGCCGACTCACCGATGTGCACGGTCATGTGATTCACGAGATTCTGGCGTAAAGCCAACGCAGGCGGAGTTTGAAGAACCCTGCCTGGGGTTTCGGTTGAGAGAGTGAGGGGATGAGGGCTTGGGGGATGGGGCGGTGGAGAGATAGAGCAACCCCCATCCACTTGCCCTCCAACCCAGGAACGACAACAGGCGATTCTCTCCACGCGCTGCAGGCCGCAGGACGGAAGTCGGCGAGCCCGCTGCTTTAGCTTTAGCTGCGGGAGCGGCTAGGCCGCTTTGCTTTGGTGCTTCCGTGCCTGTCGTGATTTCAGAACCGGAGCGAATGCGCCCACCGTGCGTCGCAAGGCGCAAGACGCAAGTCGCCAGCAGCAAGACGCGAGCCGAATTTATTCGGTCAACTGGCGGTTGGTCACGCCGTCCCGATAGCCCCGCACCAACCACCGCCCTTGATGGCGCACCAGGATGGCTTCCACTTCTCGGGCATAAGTGCGTTGGAATCGCTCAGGCATTTCGCGCATGCGATATTCAAATCGGATCGTGCCGAAGACTTTGACTCGGGCTCGTTGGGGATCGTTCTCCGGGGAGAGTTCTACCCGAATGTCAGAGGCGCGAGCCCAATAGATCTTCACCTGGGGGAGCACGCGACGCAAAGCCGTCCGAGCTAGTTGAGCTTGAGGGTGCAAGTAGCTAAGCACCCGTTGGGTGTCGTTTTGTTCCAGGGCCTGAGCAATTTCGTGGATGGTCTGCTCCACTTCTTCCCGAGGGGTGACGATCAGATGTTCCACCACTACCAGAGCCAGGGCCACCACGGCCACGGCGGCAGCAGCGCCCAGGTATTTCTTCTGCCCCGTTTGGCCCCAGGCCGACAAAAAGCCCACTACAAACACCGCACCCACTACGCCTGCCGGCCAGGGGTTTTCCAAAATCCACTGCATGAGCTAGCACTGCTTTCTTGCACCAAGAGGCGTCGGCGTTGTCTGGCAGGAAGCCACACGCTAGATTCTCCCCCAAGCTCTTGCTCCTCGCAACTTTTCCCCTGCTAGGCAACCGTGGGAGCCGACCGTGCGGGTACTGGTCACCGGTGGGGCCGGTTACATCGGGAGTGTGACGACTCACTTGTTGGCCCAATGCGGCCATGAGGTTTGGGTGTATGACAATCTGAGTCGGGGCCACGCAGAGGCGGTTCCTCCAGGACGGCTCATCGTGGGCGATCTGCTCCAAGAGGACAAGCTTCGGCAGGTGCTCCAGCAAAAGCGCATTGAGGCTGTGTTCCACTTTGCCGCCTTGGCTTTGGTGGGGGAATCGGTCCAGCACCCCCATCGCTACTACTGGAACAATGTCGTCGGCTCACTACGGCTGTTGAAAGCCATGCGGGCTGTGGGAGTGCAGCGCGTGGTGTTTTCCAGCACCACTTCGGTTTATGGAGTGGCCCAACAGGTGCCCATCCCGGCCGATCATCCCCGGGAGCCGATCAACCCCTACGGACGATCCAAACTGGCGGTGGAACATGCCTTGGAGGACTATGCCCAAGCGTTGGGCTTCTCGGTGGTGGTGTTGCGCTATTTCAACGCTGCGGGAGCCAGTTTGATGTTCGACCTGGGCGAAGACCACCGCCCGGAAACCCATCTGATCCCCAACGCTCTGCTTGTGGCCCTAGGCCGAAAAGAACGACTGACCGTGTACGGCCGCGATCATCCCACCCCGGATGGAACTTGTATTCGGGACTATGTGCATGTGGACGATCTGGCCCGTGCCCATCTGGCTGCTTTGAATCAGTTGGACCGGGGGGGCTTTCGGGCTTACAACTTGGGCACAGGACAAGGT
>JAJRRR010000342.1 GCA_024279285.1 Planctomycetota bacterium | reverse complement strand
GGTCATTTTGGGTGCGTCCTCGGGAGGCATTTCGCCGTCCAGGACGCGCTGCAACAGGTAGCTTTCCTCGGGCTTGCCCGGCACGATGGCCGGCCCTGAGTCGCCCCCTTGAACCATCAGCCATCGCAGGCGCAGGTCCAAGCCCCCTTCTTTCACTCCCCCTTCTCCATGACAGTGCAGGCAGCGGAGCTTAAGGATAGGTCGGATGTGATATTCAAAGGTGAGCGGGGGATTATTTTGAGAAGAGCTTTGGGCCCAAGCGGACCCCATCACCCCCACCCACACCACAGCGACAATCCAGCCAAGTGGTGCTAGCTTCACGCTTTATCTCCAGAGTTGGGAAGCAGATTTTGGACCTAGGTTGCCGAACAGGCGTCCGCCACTAACCCAACAACCCATTTACATCCGTTTATATCGGTTGCACTTGTTTTCTGCAAACCAGGTCCTGCTTGGGGGGAGGGAAGGGAGTGAGTAAGCCTCAGGGCAGGCGTTGGTTTGTTGGGGGTGTCGTGGTAAGTTGCAACGGTTGGGCCCAATTGCAGGAGCCAGGGCATGCCCCTTCTGGACCGCGAGGAATATATCGAGCAGGCTTACTTTTTCCAGGCGTTGGCCGAACGGATGGAAGAAGGCCGTTCGGTGCAGGAACTGATGGTATCGCTCAAGGCGGAGATTCTCTCGACGACCAAGTTGCCTTGGGCCATTGACTTCTTGGTGGCGGAGCTGAAGTTGCGAGGGGCGTTTGCCCCGGCCATGAAGCGGCTGCATCACTACTTTACGGCCTTTCAGAGCTTTGTGATTGAGGAGGCGGAGAACGAGCGTTCGCGGTTTGATTTCACGGTGGCCGCCCGGGTACTTCAGCACGAGGCGGCTTATCGGGCCCAGGGAGCCACCCCCCAAGGGGTGTTTCTTTACCAGTTTGAGGCCATTGCCCGAAACCGCTTGGGCTACGATCGAGGACTGGCCGCCATGGCCCAAGACCCCATCTTTGATCCCCCCTGGAGGGAGTTCATTTTGCAAGTGCGCAGCCAGTTGGGACTGGTGGACCTGGCAGATTTGATTTATGTGCGGAGCCAGCTTTATTGGGACACACGGGCCCAAAAGGGACTGCCTACCGAAGAACTGCCTCCAGTTTTGTTTGGCCACAAGGAGGGGAAGATCGCTTTGGCGCACCGGCGCAAAGACCCGCTGCTGATGTTCGCTGCGTTTCAGCGGCATTTGAATTATCCCCAGGTTCCCCGACCCAAACGGCCCCAGCGGCCCGATGAATCCCTCCCCCTGTTGGTTCGTCGTTTGGAAAAGCTGGAGGCTCGGGTGCGTTTGTTGGAGGAGGAGCAGCGAGGCGGGATTGACATCACCAAGTTTTATGTGCGTCCGGATCAAGAAAGCCCAGGCGCGGATGCCTCAACGGAGTCATAAATCAAATCGGAAAACTCGGCGTGAGCCGAAAAATCGGTTAGGGCCGGTTTTCCTGGAGAGCCGATCATGTTAAAAAATACGCCAAAGGCGGATTTCCCTGCAAAGAGCACTCCCCCCACTGAGGCTGGCACCCGCAGGGAAGCATCTGGTTTGCCGTCCTGGGTAGCGCTTCGTTGCTCATGCCGTGCCGGGAGTCAGGGAAGACAGTCCTCCGGAGTGGAAAGGATGCTATGTTTGAGCGTCGCCGGGGCTGGTGCGCCGCCCCAGGCCGAAACACAAGGAGCAACGGCCGTGGACCTAAAGAGTCAATTGCACACCGAGACCCTGGAGCAGTTGGGCATGGAAGAGCCCTGTTGTGTGGAGCCGGAAGCCAGTGTGCGGGAAGTGCTCCAGGAGTTGCAGAAGCGTCGGGCTGGGAGTGCCTTGGTGTGCCGGGAAGGCCGACTGGTGGGGATTTTCACCGAACGCGATGCTCTGCGTCTGCTGGCCCAAGATCAGCCCAACTTGGACCAGCCTATCCAACAAGTGATGACCCCCAACCCGGTCTCCCTGCCCGCCTCGGCCACCGTGGCCGACGCCATTCGGGCTATGTCCCAAGGAGGATATCGCCGCATGCCGGTGGTGGACGAACTAGGCCGTCCCTTGGGCGTAATTAAAGTTGCCCATATTGTCCACTACCTGGTGGACTTCTTCCCCCAGACGGTTTACAACCTGCCGCCGGATCCGGATGCGGTGATGCAAGAACGGGAAGGAGCCTGAAGTGGGGACACTGACGCCCCTTAGGAAGTCCGTACCCTGATTGCCCTTGGCTTGGTTCCAGGAGTCCCTGCCACAGTCCTTCGGGTTTGTTGCCCGAGGGGAGAACCAGTTGAATAATGCCAGTGGAAGCTGGTCAAAATTAAGGCCGTCCTGCCCCCTGTGGGTTTGCTCGCATAACTCCAAACATGGTCCCACCTAGCCATGGCAACACCAACCCCTACCCAAACCCCGAAGCGGGTCCGCGAACTGGAAGAGGCGACGGTCCGTTTTGCTGGTGATTCTGGAGACGGAATGCAGTTGGCCGGGAACCAGTTCACCAACACCTCGGCTCTGGCCGGCAACGATGTGGCCACCTTTCCCGACTTCCCGGCCGAAATTCGCGCTCCTCGGGGGACCAAAGCCGGAGTCAGTGGATTCCAGATCCACTTTGCCGCCCGAGACATCTTCACCCCCGGCGACAAAGTGGACTGCCTGGTGGCCATGAATCCCGCCGCCTTGGTGACCAACCTGCCGGATCTGGTCCCCGGCGGATTGCTCATCGTGAATCGGGAAACCTTTGACCGCAACAACCTTCAGAAAGCCGGCTTGGAGAGCAACCCCCTGGAAGACGGGTCCCTGGACGGCTATCAGGTCTTCCCGGTGGACATGACCACTTTGACTCGCCGGGCAGTGGAAGGTACGGGGCTTTC